>CALXTZ010000100.1 GCA_944391545.1 uncultured Alphaproteobacteria bacterium | reverse complement strand
AACATATCCGTTTGCAACCCCGTTTCGGTTAAATGACGAGACAATGATTCCTTGGCATTCATCAAGGCTTGATTCAAAATTTTACGCCGGCCTTCTTTGACATGCGCGTTGAGCCGAACGATATGCCCGTATTTTTGAGACAAAGCCGTTTCCACTTCCGGTGCGGACGGCAATTCATGGCTGACGATGATTTCATGCGGCGGCGGCAGATTTTGATAGAATTGTCCGATAAAACTTTCCAATAACTGCGGCTCCGATTGATCGCCGACATCGTCCAAGAACACGACATGCGTCCCACCATTTTGGCCGCGCCGGAAAACGAAAACCTGCATAGTTCCACGATCCGCCTGCAGATAAACGGCAATGAAATCCGCATCCACGTGCTGATCAAACGTTGTCCCGTCCGCGTACGACTGCATGTGATTCAACGCTGCAATTCGATCGCGCAAGACCAATGCTTGTTCATAATTGCCTTTTTCACTTTCGGCAAACATACGTTCTTTTAATTTGTCTTGAATGGCAGAGCTTTTACCGTTCATGAAATCTTTAGCCTGTTGTACCGATTTTTTGTATTCTTCCCTAGAAATCTCACCCGTACACGGCGCACTGCACCGCTTGATTTGATACAACAAACACGGCCGCGTGCGCATGGCAAACATGGAATCCGTGCACGTCCGCAATAAAAAAACTTTTTGCAAAACGGCCAAAGCCTCATTAATGGCAGCCGCCGAAGCATAAGGCCCGAAATAATCGCCCTTTTCAACACGCGATCCGCGATACTTGGTGACCCGCGGAAACGGGTGATTGGCTGACATAAAAATGTACGGGAAACTTTTGTCATCCTTTAACAAGATATTGTAATAAGGCCGATATTTTTTAATCAGTTCGTTTTCCAGCAAAAAAGCTTCGGCTTCATTGGGCGTTTCCACCACAATCAAGTCATTGACTTCGCTGACCATCCGTTGTAACCGAACCGGCAACCGATCATATTTTGTATATGAAATGACGCGTTTTTTTAAATTTTTAGCTTTTCCGACATACAAAACCTTGCCGGTTTTGGACAGCATCCGGTAAACACCCGGCCGACCCGGCAGAAGAGCAACTTTCGCCTTTAAAATATCCACGCCGGCCGGAGTCATCGTTTACTTTTTAACCGCCTTTTGAACCCGGGTCTTTTTGACGGGAGCTTTCTTCGCAACCGTTTTCTTTATGGTCTTTTTAGCGGAAACTGATTTGCGAGCCGCCACCTTTTTCGTCGGTTTGACAACCGGCGTTTCCGGCAAAGTCCACACTTCGTTCGACCGCGCCAACCGTAACGATAACAACGATACTTCATTTAAAAATTCAGGCGGCAAATGCTTTTTGAATTGTTTGAAATAAGTGAGTTGCGCCAACGCTTCGTTCAATCCTTGAACTTTGTCGACCGACATCAAATCCACGAATTGTTTTTCCGTAAAGTCCAATCCGTTCCAATCAACGTCCCGATAAGTCGGCATCATCCCAAGCGGGCTTTCAACCGCCCCGGCTTTGTTTTCAACCCGTTCGACAATCCAACGCAACACGCGCATATTTTCACCGAAGCCCGGCCAAATGAATTTGCCTTTGGCATCTTTTCTGAACCAGTTGACTCGGAAAATCAACGGCATTTCTTTTAAGCGACGCCCGACATTCAGCCAATGCGTGAAGTAATCGCCCATGTTGTAGCCGCAAAACGGCAACATAGCAAACGGATCTCGCCGAATTTCGCCCATTTTCCCTTCAGCCGCCGCCGTCTTTTCCGACCCTAAAGTCGCCGCCAAATACACACCGTGCGCCCAGTTAAAAGATTGATAAACCAACGGTGCATTCGTGGCCAGCCGACCGCCGAAAATAAATGCCGAAATCGGCACACCCGCCGGATTTTCCCAATCCGCATCAATGGCCGGATCTTGTTTAGCCGGTGCCGTAAAACGGCTGTTCGGATGAGCGGCCGGTGTTTCGGACTTGGGCGTCCAATCGCGCCCTTGCCAGTCAATCAGATGAGCCGGCGCTTCGTCCGTCATGCCTTCCCACCATACATCACCGTCATCGGTTAAAGCCACGTTCGTAAAAATCGTGTTCGCCCGACAGGATTCCATCGCATTTTTATTCGTCTTAACGGAAGTCCCCGGTGCAACGCCGAAGAACCCGGCTTCCGGATTGATGGCATACAGTTTACCGTCTTTGGGTTTAATCCATGCAATATCATCCCCGACCGTCCAAACTTTCCACCCTTTGAATGCCTTGGGCGGAATTAACATCGCCAGGTTCGTTTTACCGCAAGCACTTGGGAAAGCGGCCGCAATATATGTCTTTTTCCCTTCGGGATTTTCAATCCCGGCAATCAGCATATGTTCGGCCAACCATCCTTCGTCTTTAGCCATTTTGGAAGCAATGCGCAGTGCCAAACATTTTTTCCCCAACAACGCATTACCGCCATACCCGGAGCCGAAAGAAATAATCTCACGCGTTTCCGGAAAGTGAGTAATATACGTATTTTCCGGGTTGCACGGCCAAGCCACGTCCTGTTCTCCAGCCTTCAGCGGATGCCCGACCGAATGCAGACACGGCACGAAAAATCCTTTATCTCCCAAAATCGGCCATACGGCAGCTCCCATCCGGGTCATAATTCGCATATTCACAACCACATAAGGTGAATCGGTAATTTCAATGCCGATTTGCGCTATATCCGACCCGAGCGGCCCCATTGAAAACGGAATGACGTACATCGTCCGACCGTGCATACAGCCTTTGAACAATTTGCTCAACGTCTTTTTCATTTTTTTGGGATTCGCCCAGTTGTTTGTCGGGCCGGCATCGTCTTTATTTTCCGAACAAATAAAAGTTCTGGATTCAACCCGCGCGACATCTTTGGGATTAGATCTGGCCAAAAAGCTGTTCGGCCGTTTTTTCGGGTTCAACCGCGTAAACGTGCCTTTTTCTACCAGCAAATCACACAAACGCGTGTATTCTTCGTCGGATCCGTCGCACCAATAAACGGCATCCGGTTCGCATAAAGTCGCCACCTGGTTAACCCAAGCAATGACATTTTTATTTTTTGTCGGTATGGTATTTTGTTTCATTTCATGTCCCCTTTATCATCAACTTCCTATTTCTTTCTCTATTATAGCGATTGATTTTCTAAGAACAAGTTTTTTCATCAGAATTTATTTGATTTTTAGATAAATTTCAGTATGCTTGATGACAGTCAATCACCAAACAAGGAGTTATCAAATGAAAAACATGATGGATATGATGAGCATGATGAAAAAAGCACAACAAGTGCAATCTCAAATGACAATCATCCAAAACAAAATGGAAAATACGGAATTTACCGGAACGGCTGCGAATGATGCCGTGCAAGTCACCATGACCGGCAAGTTTAAAGCCACCAAAGTCAAATTAGATAAATCCGTTGTGGATGCCGATGACATTGAAACATTGGAAGACTTGGTTTTGGTCGCCATCAACGATGCAAAACAAAAAGCGGACGATGCGATGGAAAAGGCTTTCGAATCCGTGAAAAAAAGCTTGGGACTGCCGGACGAATTTAAATTGCCGTTTTAACCATGCAGATTTCCGAAATCGACACGCTGGTTCATTTATTGGCAAAGCTGCCGGCGTTGGGGCCTCGCTCCGCCCGGCGAGCTGTTTTGTACTTATTGAAGAAAAAAGACAGCACCATGGCGCCGCTGATTACAGCCATGCAGGATGTTTATGACAACGTTCAACCTTGTCCCGTTTGCGGCAATATGGATACGCAAGTCCCTTGTGCGATTTGCGGGGATGAAAAACGTGATAAAACGACTTTGTGCGTAGTTCAGGATGTGTCTGATTTATGGGCATTGGAACGATCCAATGCGTTTAAGGGCGTGTATCATGTCTTGGGCGGTGTTTTATCCGCTTTGGACGGCGTCGGGCCGGAAGATTTAAAAATTGCTTCTCTCATCGGCAAAGTGCAGGCCGGCGGCATTCAAGAAGTCTTATTGGCTCTGCCGGCAACGGTTGACGGACAAACAACGGCGCACTACATTGCCGAAAGTTTGGAAGGACTGCCGGTTAAAATATCCCGATTGTCTCACGGTATCCCGGTCGGTGGAGAACTGGATTATCTGGACGACGGCACGCTTCAAACGGCCATTAAAACCCGCAGAAGTTTATAAATTGCTAAAAAAAAAGAGCCTTTCGGCTCTTTTTCTTTAGCACTCATATGTTGGCGGAGAGGTTGTGGAACAATCCAACTCTCCATCATGGACATAGAATGAACCATCATCATAATGGCAACATTTAGTGTGAACCGGTGGAATACAATTATATTCAAGTTGTTCACCTGGTCTTAACTGATGCTCTCCATAAAAGTATCCCGGTCCTTGTGTACATTCACAATATCGATCGCCGGCACAATAACGGATCGTCGGACCATCCACGATTTGTACGGCTGTTACCCATTCATAACCGACTTCCGTACAAATGCTGCAACTTGAATCCATACTGTCACACGGATAGACACCTACATCGCTGCCACAGGTATTGACCGTGCTGCCGCATTGCGATCCTCTGGCACAACACCATGTATTGCCGTCACTGTCCGAACATTCATGTTCACAATCCGTACACGCAGATGTTGTTGTTTGACATTGTCCGTTTTCCCAAGAACCGGCTCCGCCCGTAATAATGGCGCAACAAATGGCATCCGTATTTTCATCATTCGGACACGGATCATTCACACAAT
>CALXTZ010000099.1 GCA_944391545.1 uncultured Alphaproteobacteria bacterium | reverse complement strand
AAATAATTAACTCTGAACGTTTTTTTTTTATTAATGTAGCTGATAAAAATCCTTTGAATAGAAAAAATTACATAAATAATTGGTATAATTATTATAATGCTAAAAATTATGAGGATATGGTAAAAAAACTCAACATGCCACATCTCAATCATTTATATAAACTTTATTGTTTTCTTTGTGGTTTTAAACACTTTGAACCTTATAAAATAGTTAGATTATACGATATGAAAAATAAAACTTTATTTGAAAATCCTGGTCAAAAATTTATAGCAGCTCAAACAATTGTTTATTCACTAATTGAAGCAATTAATATTATCAATAAATATCAAGAAAATAAAATATATCTCTTAGATGTAACACAAAGAGCTACGGAATTAATGTATTCTAACACACCAAGTGGGCTTTAGTTCGCAACTGAAGTCTGATCAGGGATATAGGGCGTGAGGTCGAGGATAAAGAAAATCGCCTAAATTAGGCATTTTTGTTTTGGACGAGGTCAATTCAAAAGTATCTATTTTTTGTATTTTTAATAAAAAATCTTTTGGCGGTGGTTAATGTGTTCACATCATAAATAAAACCACGAATTTCACAAACTCCGCAAACATTGGGCTTTTAAGCCCTCATCAAGACACAAAAAAAGAGGATAGAAACATCCTCTTTTTATTAATGGAGGGTCCTGAGGAACACGCGGCAAGCCGCTTCGTACAATTCCGGCTAAGGCTTGCGAATTTCAAAAGTCTTTTTATTCGCGCGCCAAGCCTCATTGCTTATCGTCCTAAAAACAATCCCCCGGATTGTTTTATAGGCCGCAGCCCTTTCGGGTTCGAGCCCCAAGCCGTTATATAATAAAAAAACAATCACAAGGATTGTTTTTTATTATTTGGTGGGTCCGGAGGGACTCGAACCCCCGACCAGACCGTTATGAGCGGCCAGCTCTAACCAACTGAGCTACAGACCCCACCGGCACTTCCTATGAATTATCAAGGAATGTGCGTAATTTCTTCGACCGGCTCGGATGTTTTAATTTCCGTAAAGCTTTCGCTTCAATCTGCCGAATACGTTCCCGTGTGACCGAAAATTGTTGGCCGACTTCTTCCAATGTATGATCCGAAGTCATTCCGATGCCGAAGCGCATCCGTAAAACACGTTCTTCACGCGGTGTCAATGTCGCTAAAACAGCCGAACAAGCCTGCCGTAAATTAGATTGAATCGCGGCATCCAACGGCTGAACCGTGCTTTTATCTTCAATAAAATCGCCCAAATGGCTGTCTTCTTCATCGCCGACCGGTGTTTCCAAACTGATCGGTTCTTTGGCGATTTTCATGACTTTGCGTACTTTTTCAAGCGGCATGTTCAATTTGGCAGCTAACTCTTCCGGTGTCGGTTCTTGTCCGCCTTCGTGCAACATTTGACGTCCCGTGCGAACCAGTTTGTTAATTGTTTCGATCATGTGAACCGGAATGCGAATCGTCCGCGCCTGATCAGCGATGGAACGCGTGATTGCCTGACGAATCCACCAAGTCGCATAGGTTGAAAATTTATATCCGCGCCGATATTCAAACTTATCAACAGCCTTCATCAAACCAATGTTCCCTTCTTGAATTAAATCCAAGAATTGCAACCCGCGATTCGTGTACTTTTTCGCGATGGAAATCACCAAACGCAAGTTAGCTTCAATCATTTCGCGTTTGGCTTTGTTTGTTTCCTGTTCACCTTTTTTGACCGTATTAACAATGCGGCGATATTCCACAATCGGCATTTGCGTTTCAGCCGCCAAAGCAGCGATTGACTCCCGAATGGCATCGACATCTTTTTCATACTTTTCGACAAAGGTTTTCCATGCTTTGCCCGGCCGCTTTAAAGCCAAAGCCGCCCAGCCCGGATTTTTTTCGATTTCGCGATAGAATTCCAGGAAATCTTCCCGCTTGATTTTAGAATTCGTTGCCAAGCGCAGTAACTTGCCTTCCAGCATCGTTAAGCGTTTGTTCAGCTCGTTAATCTGATCAATCAATTGTTCGATTCTGGATGGATTGAAGTGAATGCCTTTCAACAACTCAATCATTTCCAGATGAACTTTTTGATATTTGTCTTCAATGGACGTTGGGGCTTCTTCTCCGTTCAAAACATATTCATTGCGGCTGACTTGCAACTTACGGAGTTTTTGATACGTTTTTGTAATTTGCTCCAAATTTTCCAAGATTTGCGGCAATAAAACTTCTTCCATTTGACGCAGAGAATAAGAACTGCTGTCTTCGTCTTCTTCGTCCAAAACTTCTTCGGTCGTTTCTTCTTCAATTTCTTCGTCGATATCGTCATCCAAAGCTTCGTCATCATCCAATTCTTCCTCGTCATCGAAAGAATCGTCTTCGTCATCCAACGGTTCTTCCTCTTCCTGGACGACGGGTTTGACCGGTTCGGCCTCCAACGCTTGCTCTTCTTTTTCCGCCGCTTTCTTTTCCAAAGCCGCCAGTAAAGATTTTTTCGACGGATCCGCTTCATAAGTTGCTTCCAAATCGATGATGTCGCGCAACAGCATTTCGCCCGTCAACAAAGCATTGTGCCAGCCGGCGAGGGCTTTCATCGTCAAAGAACTTTCGGATAAACCGCCCATCATGACATTCCAACCGGCTTCGATTCGCTTGGCAATAGCGATTTCGCCTTCGCGAGTCAACAACTCGACAATGCCCATTTCGCGCAAATACATCCGAACAGGATCATTTGTGCGTCCTAATGCCAGCGCATCTTCTTCGGTTTCTTCGTCTTCGGATGCAGGCGTTTCTTTTGAAAGCACCGCCTCTTCATCCACAACATCTTCTTTTTCCAATAAGTTAATGTCGTTTTCGGATAAAATAGCCACAGCTTCTTCAATGGCTTCGGGTCCTTGTTCGACAGAAATGGCATCGTTCAGCTCTTCCGCCGTGACATAGCCGCGTTCTTTGCCTTTTTCAAACAGTTTTTCAAAGGCCGGCCCTAAAGATTGTTCCAAAGACGGCGTGTTATCGTCTTCGTCATAAGCTGCCATCAAATCGTCTTCATCTGCTGAACTCATTATCGTGCCCATTCTTGCTGTTGCCCTTAAACGCCTTTCTATACACTTTTTTGCGAGGAATGTCAATGTTTTTTATATAAAGTGGTTAAAAAAATTAATAAAAAGATAAAATGGTTGAAAGAATAAAAAAACTTTAAAAAACGCATTAACTCATTGACAGAAGAATGGGTTTTCATGTAAATTAAAGCTGTTTTGATTAAAGGAGAATACTCATGAAGAAAATTTTATTATTGGCATGTGCTGGTGTTTTATGTTTTAGTCAAGTAAATGCAGCTAATTGTGAGGCAGGAACTGAGATTACTGGTAAAAATGGTCATGTTTATTGCAAAAGCAATAAAGCGATGAATTGGTGGTCGGCTGGGACATGGTGTGAAGCGCAAGGTCGTCATTTGGCATCGATGGAAGAAATGTGTCCGGACACGGGGGAAGGGTTGAATAATGCTTGGGACGGTTCAACCGGAAACGGTAAATGTGCCAACTTAAACGGCGTCGGCTCCGGTTATGGTTGGTCGAGTCTCGCCTCCGGAAGTTCTAACGCTTTCGACGTCGATTTAAGTCATGGGTACGTTAACACCTACTCCCGGAACTACACCAGCCTCCACACGGCCCTTTGTTTTTAGGCCTTAGCAGCTTTTTTGTTTACTTTTTTCTTATCCGGCTTCGTTTTATCGAAGCCGGATTTTTTATATTTTTCAAGGATGATAAAAACGATCAGTTAGGGACAGACAGCATTAACAGAATCTAACTCCAAGCATACACCATGGAACGGATTAGCTCCTGTAGCCCCGACAGTGGATGAACAGTTTTCATCAGACCATCTTAAGTAACAATATTGGTTAGAGGGACATGACTGGATTGCAGACAATTCCAAATTTTCACTGTAAGTGATTTTACATGACGCACTTGTTGAATCTAATGGTAAACACCGACCATAAATCGGATCTGAACCGGTGGCACTGACTGTCGAAGAACAGTTTTCTGTCGACCACTTCAAATAACAATATTGTCCAGATGGGCATGTCTGTTGAGATGACATGGACAAAACTTGTCGATCCGTCGGCTGCGCATTACTGTAAATACAATCCGCGTAAGATGTTTGAACACTGTTCGGGTTATCGTAATTGTATGAACATTTTCCATCCGATTCGGTACATGTGTTGGAGGTTGTATCGTAAATATATCCTTCTGCACATCCGCATGTGTTTGTTTCCGTATTCCACAAACCACCGTTAGAGGTGCAACAATATTCCGTCGTCATTTCAGGGATTGTTGCTTCACATTGAATGAGATCGCATCCCGTTTCGGTGGCCGTTTCCCCTTCGTTACATTCGATACAAGTTCCTTCTGCACAATAACCGTTTGTTCCGCATAAAGCCGCCAAATAAGTAAATGTATAAGTCGGGCATTGACCGTTGGCGGCCGGTTGAAATGCATATGTGTAACAAACGTTTTCGATTGGTTCCGTTACTTCTTCACAACAAAGATTGGCTGTTGCGTTCCATGTGCCGGAAGCGCAATTACACGCACTGCCGTCCGTACAGGAAACACATGTTCCGTCCACGCAGGTCGCCCCGGTGCCGCACTCTTTGTCGGCACACGGATCTTCCGGCGTATTGCCCGAACCGCTGCCCGAGCCTGACCCGCTGTCAGGATTGCACGTTCCGGAACCGTCGGACAAACCGAAACAGAATGTCATTTTATTTGTGTTCGCCACGCAAATG
>CALXTZ010000098.1 GCA_944391545.1 uncultured Alphaproteobacteria bacterium | reverse complement strand
TTGAACCAAACGGTTTTCACAATCAAACGGCCGCTGTTGGGACAACATAATCAGGAAAACATAGACGCCATTCGGACGGCTTTGGCAATTTTGGGCTTGCCGACGCACGATTTGGAAAAAAATTTGGCGGATTTCAAACCGTTGGCGCATCGTTTGGAAGTGTTTGAAATCGATGGCGTGACTTATGTGGATGACAGCATTTCGACAACGCCCGAAACGGCTGTGGCGGCTTTGAAAGTATTTGAAGGCAAACGGCGTTTTTTGCTTGTCGGCGGATATGATCGACAGCAAGATTACGGGTGTTTGTTTGATTATATCGCGGGAAAAGACATCACATTGGTTTGTTTGCCGGATACGGGGCGGCGCATTTATAATCAGATGCAAGGCGGCTTTATGGCGGCGGATATGAAAGCGGCGGTTGCTTGGGTCAAAGAACAGGTTCATTCAGGAGATGTTGTGATTTTATCGCCCGGTGCGCCCAGTTATAATTGCTATGCCAATTTTGAAGAAAGAGGCTTGGATTTTAAAAACTGCGTTTGTCCGCAAAAAAACAGTTGACGCGGTCTGTGTTATCAGGCAAAATCGAATCATGATGAAAAAGAAACCTATTCATTCTTTGAACCTATTGCTAACGGACTTTAAACCAAAAGCCCGGTGGTAATGCATTCTTAATTTGTTAAAAAATCGTCAAACATCCACCTTCGGGCGGGTGTTTTTTTATATACAAAGGAGAACAAAATGGAAGAGTATGATCAAATACACGAAAATTTCAGGAAAGAAGTTTGGAATACGATTTGTCGTCAAGCAGCTGCTTGTCCGGAAGAGGTTGAAAAGTTGGCTTTCCACGCCATGAAGCGTGGCGTAACACCTTATTACTTTGAAAAAATGACAATTGAAGACGTTATCCGGATGATGAAAGGGACTTTTGTTCAAAATCCGCGCGTTGTTACGCATAAGAACGTCTTTTTTGCGTCTGAAGAAAAGCAATCCGTGCGGGCTTAAAATTCATCGGCATGCTTTAAAAAAACTTGCAATCCCTTTCGAAATCGTCTACAACTAAAGAAGTAAGATAAAGGGAGAAATGATGGAAACACAGAATCTGATTTTATACGGATGGCAGATGGCTTTGATCGGTATGCTGGCCGTTTTTGGTTTTTTGTGGCTGTTGACGGTTTTGATTGACGTCACGTCTTATTTGGTTCGTTTAACTGAAAAAAAGGACGCTTCCAAAGAAAAAATTGCGGCAGCGATTGCAATCGCTTTACATCAAGGGGGTAAGTAAAATGCCGAAGAAAAATAAAAAGATTCAATTTACATGTACGGCTTTTCGGGACGGTTTCCAATCCGCCTATGGTTCCAGAGTTTTATCCAAAGATTACCTGCCAATCGTGAAAATGGCAAAAGAGGCCGGAATCCGTCGTTTTGAATCGGGCGGCGGCGCTTCGTTTCAATCGGCTTTCTTTTATTGTAATGAAAACGCATTTGACGTGATGGATGCTTTTCGGGCAGCCGTCGGACCGGATGTTCACTTGCAAACATTGGCACGGGGTGTGAATGTTGTTGGGTTGGATTCGCAAAGTTCCGATATTATTAAACTGCATGCGCAATTGTTTAAAAAGCATGGCGTTACCATGATTCGCAATTTTGATGCATTGAATGACCCGGATAACTTGGCTTTCAGCGGACAATGCATCGTGGATGCAGGCTTGGAGCATCAAATTTGTGTTGCTATGATGTCTTTGCCGCCGGGATGCGTGGGGGCGCATACGCCGGCTTTTTATGAAGAAACGGTCAAGAAAATTTTAAAGGCAAAAATTCCGTTTCATTCGATTTGTTTTAAGGATGCGTCCGGGACGTCTGTTCCGTCCGTTGTCTATGAAACCATCCGAAAAGTTCGGGATTTAGTCGGCAATGATGTTCCGTTAGAGTTCCATTCACATGAAACGGCCGGCGTCGGGACGGCGTGTTATTTGGCTGCCGTTGAAGCAGGTGCCGACATCGTTGATTTGTCTTTGGCGCCGGTGTCGGGCGGAACGTGTCAGCCGGATGTGGCTACATTTTGGCATGCTTTGCGCGGGATGCCGTATGAGTTGGATGCGGATGTGGATGCTTTGATGCAGGTGGAAGAGGCGTTTAAAGAAGCTATGAAAGAGTACTTTTTGCCGCCGGAAGCATTGCATGTCGAGCCGCGGATTCCTTGGAGTCCGATGCCGGGCGGTGCGTTGACGGCCAATACGCAAATGCTGCGCGATAATGGCATTATGGACAAGTATACCGAAATCATCGAGGCAATGGAAGAAGTCGTTCGTAAAGGTGGGTTTGGGACGTCTGTGACGCCAGTGTCGCAATTTTATTTCCAACAAGCGTTCAACAACGTGATGGTGGGGCCGTGGAAAAAGATTGCCGAAGGATACGGCAAGATGGTATTGGGCTATTTCGGAAAGACGCCGAAGAAACCGGATCCGGAAGTTGTTAAAATTGCTGCCGAACAATTAGGATTGGCCGCAACGACGCAATCGCCGCGGTTGATGAACGATGAAAATCCGAAAAAAGGAATAAAACCGGCGACGGCTTTGTTGAAAGCCAATAACCTGCCGGTTACGGATGAAAATATCTTTATTGCAGCGACCTGTGGCGAAAAGGGTATTGCTTTCTTGAAAGGGGAAGCCAAAGTGGCTGTTCGCTATAAGGAAAAAGAAACCTGCCGACCGGCATCCGACGGTGATTATAAAATCACTTTGAACGGCGAAACGTTTGTTGTGGCGGTTAAAGATAATCAGGCAACGGTTAATGGTGAAACGTACGCATTCACTTTGGGCGATCAGACGCCGGCACCGGCAGCGCCCGTTCAGCCGGGAAGCGGCCAGGATATTTTGGCTCCGATGATGGGAACGGTGACCCAGGTGAAAGTTTCCGTCGGGGACAAGGTTATGAAAGGTCAAACGCTTTTCCTGTTGGAAGTGATGAAAATGGAAAATGAAATTAAAGCGCCCAAAGACGGTGTCATAACGTCTGTTGGTGTGACAAAAGGAACGCAAGTTCAATCCGGGCAGCTTTTGGCTAAAGTGGGGTAGGCAATGGGTGAAAAACTGTTCAGTTTATTCCAAGAAACCGGCCTTTACGGATTTTTTGGATCCATGACCGTTCCGGAAGGCGCTTTGATGCCCACCGGTATCGGACAGCTTGTCATGATCGGCGTGTGCCTGATTTTGCTTTACTTGGGAATTGCCAAAAAGTTTGAACCGCTGTTGTTGGTGCCGATTGCTTTCGGCGGCATTTTGGCGAATATTCCGTTTGCCGGATTAACCGAAGAGGGCGGCCTTTTGTGGATTTTGTACCACATGGGGATTGAAAACACGTTGTTTCCGTTGCTGATTTTTATGGGAATCGGCGCGATGACGGATTTTGGGCCTTTGATTGCGAATCCCAAGACGACTTTATTGGGCGGCGCGGCTCAATTCGGTATTTTCGGAACCGTCATCGGGGCGCTTTATTTGGGCGGGTATTTGGATGTTGTGAATTTTTCTTTATCCGAAGCGGCTTCCGTCGGAATCATCGGCGGTGCAGACGGCCCGACGTCCATCTTTCTGACTCAAAGGTTGGCTCCGCATTTATTGGCAGCCGTTGCAATTGCGGCTTATTCTTATATGGCGTTGGTGCCGATTATTCAACCGCCGGTCATGCGACTGTTGACAACGGAAAAAGAACGCAAAATTCAAATGAAACAATTGCGCCCGGTCAGTCAACGTGAAAAAATCATTTTCCCGTTGGTTGTGTTGGGGCTTTGTATTTTGTTTTTCCCGTCGGCAACGCCGCTTATCGGAATGTTGATGTTCGGCAATTTATTAAAAGAAAGTGGCGTTACAGAGCGGCTTTCCAAAACGGCGGCGAATGAATTGATTAACATCGTGACGATTTTTTTGGGGTTGTCCGTCGGATCCAAGATGGTGGCCGAAAATTTCTTGGTGACTAAAACGCTGATGATTTTGGTTTTGGGGGTGTGTGCGTTTATTTTAGGAACGGCTTCGGGCGTTATTATGGCCAAATTTATGAATTTGTTCTTAAAAGAAAAAATCAATCCGCTGATCGGGTCTGCCGGCGTTTCGGCCGTACCGATGGCAGCGCGTGTATCCAATCGTATCGGTCAGGAAGCTGATCCGCAGAATTTCTTGTTGATGCATGCGATGGGACCAAATGTGGCCGGCGTCATCGGATCTGCCGTTGCCGCGGGTATTTTGTTGAATTTATGTCAGTAAAAGGAATGAAATATGGAAAATGTGCAAGAAGCTGTCAACCGGTTGAATTTATTGGCTGAAACGGGACAATTTGAAGAGTTGCTTAATCAGGCGGATCGTTTCATCGCCGAAGAAGACGCCTTTGCTCCGTTTTATTTATTCAAAGGCAATGCATTGCGGGCTTTAGGGCAGGCGGAGGCAGCCATTGAGGCGTATCATCAGGCAATCGCGAAAGATCCCAATGATGCGCTGGCTCGGACGGCTTTAGGCGGGATTTTGTTTGAAACGGGTGATTACATCAATGCGTTAAATGCGTGTGACAGTGCGATTTTAATCGATAACAGTTTCCCGGATCCTTATGTGTATTCGGGTAATGTTTTGGTGGCTATGGGTTATCCGGATCAAGCCGTGTATGCGTATCATCGCGCTTATACGCTGGATCCCGGCAGCGTCGATTTGGGAGAAATGGTAGCGACTATGTATGCGCAAGAGGGCGAATTGGAAAAGGCGGTTGATGTCTTCTTTTCCCTCATCCAAACCAATCCGAGTGATGCGGCCCTTCATGTCAAGATGGGCGTCGCGTTAATGTATTTATTACAAAACGGCGCTTCTCATAAGCAAATCAGCCAATATGCAACGGCTTGGCGGCAAATGGTTCCTAAAGATGAGTATGTTAATCAGGTTGCTTCTGCGTTGATTGACAATCAGGTCGATTTTGATC
>CALXTZ010000097.1 GCA_944391545.1 uncultured Alphaproteobacteria bacterium | reverse complement strand
TACGGAAAATCCGTCCGCATCGTGTTTGAATGAAGCATTTTCCCGAGCCGCCCGACCGGGTTTGAAGTTTGTCTGCGTTCAACGGGTCGCCCATGTGCCCGGAGAATTCCGGGCGACCCGTTGGGATAGGACAAAACGGAGATGTAGCCCGGCGGGGGGAATATCGCTGGGCGTAGGGGACGGTCAGGCATGTAGAACGAGGAAAAACTCACCGTCGGCCGGTCGAGGAAAACGGTGGTGTCTGATTGTCTTTTATGGGGTTAAAATGGTGGGGTACTCGTTGAGGGATGGTGTGGAATAAAAAAGGGAGCCAAACGGCTCCCTTTTTCAACCGGGTTAACGAATCTCCGGATCCAATTCGCCGGCTTTGTACCGTTTCGCCATTTCGGACAAAGGAATCGCCTTAATCGTTGACGCCCAACCGGCCGCCCCGAAAGCTTCGTATCTGGCTTCGCAGACTTTTTGCATGGCTTCCATCGCCGGTTTTAAATATTTGCGCGGGTCAAATTCTTCCGGTTTTTCCGTGAAGACTTTCCGGATAGCCCCTGTCATTGCCATCCGCAAATCTGTGTCGACGTTGATTTTTCGCACGCCGTGTTTAATGCCTTCTTGAATTTCTTCAACCGGCACACCGTAAGTTTGCGGCATTTTCCCGCCGTAAGCATTAATAATGTCTTGCAAATCTTGCGGCACCGACGAAGAACCGTGCATCACCAAGTGCGTGTTCGGCAATTTTTCATGAATTTTCTTGATCGTTTCGATGGACAAAATCGCGCCGTCCGGTTTGCGTGTGAATTTGTACGCCCCATGGCTGGTTCCGATGGCAACAGCCAAAGCATCCACATGTGTTTCTTTGACGAACTGAACCGCATCATCCGGATCCGTCAGCAGTTTGGATTTATCCAAAGTCCCTTCAAATCCGTGACCGTCTTCTTTGTCGCCTTTGCCGGTTTCCAAAGACCCGATGACGCCGATTTCACCTTCGACCGACACGCCGACAGCATGCGCAACCGCAGATACTTTGCGCGTTACGTCCGCATTGTACGCGTGGCTGGCCGGTGTTTTACCATCGGCTTCCAAAGACCCGTCCATCATCACGGACGTAAAGCCGTTTGTCATCGCCGAATAACAAATGTCAACGGAAGACCCGTGATCTTGGTGCAAACAAATCGGCATGTCCGGGTACATTTCCACAGCTCCCAGCATCAAATGTTTTAACATTGCATCATTCGCATAGCCGCGTGCGCCTTTGGACGCCTGAATAATCACCGGTGCATCCATTTTCTTGGCTGCCGCCAAAATCGCCAACACTTGTTCCATGTTGTTGACGTTAAATGCCGGAATCCCGTATCCGTGTTCGGCTGCGTGATCCAATAATTGTCTTAAACTTACCATTGACATCGTTATTCTCCTTTGTTGTTAGTAATGGTTTCCTGCCAATCTTTTCCGTTGATCAGCAGGCGTTTTGGAATCGGTCTGACCCCGTTTTTATAGGCATACACAACGCTGAACGACAGTTTTTCGCCGTTGTGCATCCCTGTGATAAAAGCTGTGTCTAAAGCGCGCGCCCGGTTTTCCGGAATATAAAACCGATGCACGGCGCGGCCTGTTTGTTTGTCTTTAAACGCCTCCTCGGGACAAATGTTGTTTTCAAATTGGTTGCAATCCGCTTTGTCCCAATCAATTTGATACCGAATATAATGCCCGGCCAGCAAATCCCGCGGATCATAGCCCGTAATCGGTAACGTGACTTCCGGCATCGTCACCATTTGGTAATGCAACCCGACCGCCCATGCCAGCAACAGAAAAAACGGCAAAGATAAAAACAACGCAAATATGTACTGTTTCATGAAAAGGCTTTTCCTTTCACGGCGCGCACTACGACGCAGATTTTATGAAACATCAGGGCAAATCCGATAATCAGCAAACCCGAAACGATCAGTCCCGCGCCGGTGGTGGCTAATGAATAAAATGTCGTCAAATAAAGCGAAAAGAAATAACATCCGCCCAAAACGACGTTGGTATAAAAAGACTTCAGGTGATCCGTTGCATAACTGATATACGTCATGACGCCGATGAACGGCAGCATGAGCAGCAAGCTTTTAACCAATGTCACACCGGTTGATGCTCCCCATTCGTCGCGAATCATAACATCGCCGATAATAAAGCTTAAATAAAGGGCGAAAAGACTCCACACAAACACGGCTTTGGATAAAGCAATTTCCGGAAATGTTTTTTGCACAAACCGAGCCGCGCCGGCCAACACGGCAAAGAAAGCCCCGGCCACCAGCGTCCCGGTATACGGCATGGTTTGCCACCAATCAAAGAACGGTTCCAGCATCTGCCACAACGGCCATCCGCCCAGTAATACCGGAATCCACAATAAAGGCAGCACCAGCCGCCCGCTTAAAACCACAAGCGGTAACGATATAAACGCCCATGTCAACAAACCTTTGTCCACATCGGCCGGCAAATGGTAAATCTGGCTGACCAAACCGATGGTCGCGCCGACCATCATAAACCCGGCCAACAACATCAGTTCAAATACCGTTTCTTTTTGTCGCGTGTCCGCGCCGTACGCCGCACTTAACACCACGGCCAAAAGCGTAAAACAACAGATGAGTTTGACAAGATCGGGAATTTGTTGCCAGTTGGCGGCGATTAATCCGATGATGCCCAACCCGATGCAAAAGACACCCAGCAACAGAAAAGCCAGTCGCGCGCGGCCGCACCCTTTGTTTTGTTCAAACTCCCAAATGGCGGCGCTTTGTTTGGCGGTAATCAGTTTTGCTTCTTCCCATGAAGCCAAATATTTATAAAGCCGCATTTTTCGCCTCCTTTAAGCGCGATAAAACCACTTCAACCACGTGTGCCGTCGTCAGGCCGAATCGTTCAAACAATTGGTCAGCCGGCGCCGATGCCCCGAATCCTTTCATGGATACGACCGTATCCGCATACCGATACCATCCAAAATCAGACAAGGCTTCTATGGCAATGCGAGGCGCTGTTCCCAAAATATGATTTTGATAGGATAATGGTTGCTGTTTGAACAGTTCTTGACACGGCATCGAAACAACAGCCGCTTCGATATTCATTTCTTTTAATTGCTGTTGCGCTTCGACGGCCAGTTGAACTTCCGATCCCGTAGCAATCAGCGTGACATCTCGCGCCCCGGCCGCTTCCGATAAAATGTACGCGCCGGCAGCAGTTTGATTTGTCAGGCTGCTCGTGCGTAAAAAAGGCAACGGTTGCCGCGTTAAAATCAACGCCGACGGCCCGGTGTCATGCTTTAAGGCCGTTTCCCAACTTTCCGCCGTTTCCAAAGCATCGCACGGTCGGAAAACCAATACGTTCGGTGTCGCACGCAACATCGCCAATTGTTCAATCGGTTGGTGCGTCGGACCGTCTTCGCCGACACCGATGGAATCGTGCGTGAACACATAAATGACGCGTTGTTTCATCAAAGCCGATAACCGTAACGCCGGTTTTAAATAATCGGCAAACACCAAAAATGTCCCGCCGTACGGAATGATGCCACCGTGCAATGCCATGCCGTTCATCGCTGCCCCCATGGCATGTTCGCGAATGCCGTAATTGACGTAATTGCCGTTAAAATGGCCGGCAAAAATGTCCGTGTGATCCGGTGTTTTGGTTAAATTGGAAGCGCTTAAATCCGCAGATCCGCCGACCAATTCAGGTATCGCCGGCACCAGGGCTTGAAGCGCGTTTTGAGACGCTTTGCGTGTGGCTAGCACCGGTTTTTCTTCCATCAGCTTTTCTTTATACGCCGACCAATTCGGCACATCGGGTAATCGATTGTCAACAACGCGACGCAGGAATTCATTTTTGTCCGGCGATGCATTCAACCGTTTTTCCCAATTTTGGCGCGCTTCTTTTCCACGTTGCCCAATTTGCCGCCATTCGTCCAATACATCTTGCGGCACGTCAAAAGCATCATATGCCCAATGCAAAGCCTGTTTCAATCCGTTAATTTCGTCCACACCTAAAGGTGCTCCGTGCGCGGCAGATGTACCGGCTTTGGTCGGCGCACCGTAACCGATGGTTGTCTTGCAATCAATCAAAGTCGGTGTTTCGTGCGTGCGGGCTTGGGCGATGGCATTTGCAATTTCGTCCGGGTTGTGGCCGTCAACGGATAACACCGTCCAACCGTTGGCTTGAAACCGCAGATGTTGATCGGTCGATGAAGCAAGGGTTGCTTTGCCGTCAATCGTCACGTTGTTGTTGTCCCAAAAAACAATCAATTTATTTAATTTCAAATGCCCGGCCAAAGAAATCGCTTCCTCGGATAAGCCTTCCATCAAACACCCGTCGCCGGCCATCACATAGGTGTAGTGATTGACCAAATCTGCGCCGAACCGTGCATTAAGGATTTTTTCGGCCAACGCCATACCGACACCCATGCCGATTCCTTGCCCCAACGGGCCGGTCGTCGCTTCCACGCCGGACAACAGACCGTATTCGGGATGCCCGGCCATTTTGGACGATAACTGGCGGAAATTTTTTAAATCAGTCAACGTGGCCTCTTCAAATCCCGTTAAATAAAGCAAGCTATACAGCATTGCCGAAGCATGTCCGGCAGATAAAACGAATCTGTCTCTGTCCGGCCAATCGGGGCGGGTTGCGTCGAACTTTAAAAAGGACGACCATAAAACGGTTGCGACGTCTGCCATGCCGAGCGGGGCGCCAGGATGTCCGGATTTGGCTTTTTGAACAGCCTCTACGGCCAGCATGCGGACGGCGTTTGCCCTGATTTTCAAGTCTGCCATTTTGAAATTCCTTTCTTTTTTCTCACTATAGCGGTTTTTGGTTGTTTTTCCAACTTTTTTATTGCGAAATTTACGAATTTCGTTATCCTGTCATACATGAGCTGTCAAAAGAATCTGAAAGTTACATTTATTGAACCGCGCGGCTTTTGTTTCGGGGTGTGTCGCGCGTTAAAAAT
>CALXTZ010000096.1 GCA_944391545.1 uncultured Alphaproteobacteria bacterium | reverse complement strand
TTTTGTACGGAGGGCGCCCAGACAACATCCGTGTGTTGCACGGCAGTCTCTATCGATGGAGACGATCCGATGAACCACGTATGGGTTGGTGACCCGTATGGAGAGGGCTATTGCTGTGCGTCCAAGTCCGAAAGTCAAGCTTGTTGCGAAGCGGCCGGTGAAACGTGGAATAATGGCACCTGTGGGCAAAGCTGTACGGATGATAAACCTGTTTCTTGTCAATCCGGTTCCGATACCTGGTGTTGCGCCGAAGGAAATACTTGTGGTGCAACTGTCGGACAGTGTTGCTTGGGCGGAAAATGCTGCGAGGGAACTACATATTGTACCGAAGAATGTATTGATACAGATGGAAGCATTATTTGTTGTGGCGATTACAAATGTTGTACTGGTGAGAAATATAATCCTCGAACAGCGGATTGGACAATATATGAATGTTGCCCTCTAGGCGGCGTCATTTATAAAAGCATGGCTACTTCTGGCCCAGATCAATTACCTCCAGAGGATGAGTGGGTATTCCAAGATTGTTGTCCATCAGGAAAAACAGTGTCTGAACCTTATTATCAAGCATGGGGTGAAGAAAGTGGAGCGTGGGTGAGAGAGTGTAAATAATGAATTATTAAAAAAGGAGCCGAAAGGCTCCTTTTTTATTCCAACCCCATGATCAGATCATCCAAGTTTTGCCGTTCTTCGTCATTGTAAGGCGAAATATCTTTGGCTTTTTCCGGTTCCGCCGCTCCTTTTGTGGCCGGTTTTTCCGATTCGTCTTCAGCCGCTTCTTGTTGTTCGATCAACTCTTTAATGCTGTCGACATGTGTATCTGATTTTTCGATGTTTTCCATAAAGGCCGGCGGCAATAATTTTTCCAAAGTTTCCGTTGATTTTTGGATATACGGTATGGTGAAATTACCGTCTTCGTATTTTTCGATTTCTTGTTCCGACATCAATAAAGAGGCGGCAAAATAAATAATCGTAATTAACAAAATGCCGCGCAGAACGCCGAAGAAAAAACCCAATAAGCGGTCTAATCCGTTTAAGGCCGATTGCCGCAGCTTGCCGGTAATGTAAGCATTGAACAGGGTGCAAATAACTAAAATAACAAGCGCGATACAGCCGGCTCCGACGATGTCGGCGACTGTCGGATTGTCAATCATTTTGCGAAAAACGGGTCGTACGTAATAAAGCCCGTACAACGCACCGAATGCTGCCAAAATCCAAGCCGTCAGCCCCAATAATTCCCGAACCAGACCACGATAAAAGGCAAAAACGCCGGAAATTAAAATTGTTAATAAGACAATCGCATCAATCATACCCATTATTTGCCCCCTATAAATAAATCGACAATTCCCTTTAAGTTGCCTTCTTCTTTGACTTGGATTGTTGTTTTGCGCTCTGATTTGCGTGTCCTGGCCGGCGGAATGAGTGCTTTTTTAAAGCCCAACTTATCCGCTTCTTTCAGTCGCAAATCCATTTGAGCAACCGCTCGCGTTTCCCCCGATAACCCGATTTCCCCGAAAACAACCATATCCGCCGGTACCGGTACGTGCGACAAAGACGAAATCAAAGCCGCTGCCACGGCCAAGTCTGCGGCCGGTTCCGTGATTTTTAAGCCGCCGGCAACGTTAAGGAAAATGTCTCGATTGCCGAGCATCAAACCGCATCTGGCCTCTAAAACCGCAATCAGCATGGATAGTCTGTTCGAATCCCATCCGACGACGGCACGGCGCGGATTGGCACCGCTCGACGGAGCCACTAATGCCTGAATTTCAACCAGCATCGGCCGGCTGCCCTCAATCCCCGCGTAAACACACGACCCCGATATGTTACCGCGCCGTTCGGCTAAAAACAAAGCCGACGGGTTGGGAACTTCTGCCAAACCGTTGCCCGTCATTTCAAAAACACCGATTTCATCCGTTGCGCCGAACCGGTTTTTAACAGCGCGCAAAATTCTGAAATGATGCCCGCGGTCGCCTTCAAAGTAAAGAACCGTATCCACCATATGTTCCAAAACGCGCGGCCCGGCTAAAGTGCCTTCTTTTGTCACGTGGCCGACTAAAAATAAAACAAATCCTTTGCGTTTGGCCAGTCGAATTAACTCATGCCCCGCTGCGCGGACTTGACCGACCGTGCCGGGTGCCGAATCCAGCGTATCCACATACATTGTTTGAATCGAGTCAATGACAACAATGTCAGGCACTTCGTTTCCGTCCAAAGAAGTAATAATGTCGCGCACATTCATAGACGAAGCCAAATCGACGCGGGCATTCGTTAACCCCAATCGATTGGCGCGTAATCGAATTTGATCAATCGATTCTTCGCCGGAGATATAAACACATCGTGCCGGAGAACCCTTTTTATTAACGGTCGCCGAGAGTTTGGCCGTTGCTTGCAACAACAACGTCGATTTTCCGATGCCCGGATCGCCGCCGACCAAAATGACGGAACCGGGTACCAACCCGCCGCCGCAAACGCGATCCAATTCCGCAATGCCGGCTTTTAGGCGGAAAGTTTGTTCGCTGACGCCTTTTAAATCCACAAAATCCAAGCGATGACCGGGCTTGGAAGCAACGGATTTAGGCGCCTCGGCCGAAGCAACTGCTTCTTCAACCAACGTGTTCCACTTACCGCAAATATCACACTTGCCGGCCCATTTCGGAAAGACCGAACCACATTCCTGACATACAAAATGAGACGTTGCTTTCGCCATCAGTCATCTGCCTTTACAGCCATTTGAATAGGCCCTTGTGCGGATCCGTTGATGAATTGAACGACATACGGATTTTTTGTCTTTTCAATTTCTTTGACCGTTCCGATCCAAATGATTTTCCCTTTGTACAACATCGCAATGCGATCGGCAATTTTTCGAGCCGATGTCATGTCATGTGTAATTGTAACGGCCGTGGCGCCCAACTTTTTAACGCTGTCCACAATCAAATCGTTGATGACGTCGGACATAATCGGATCCAATCCCGTCGTCGGTTCATCAAAAAAGATAATTTCGGGATGGGTGGCAATCGCTCTGGCCAAACCGACACGCTTTTTCATGCCGCCCGATAAGTCAGCCGGATACAAGTCGCCGACATCCGCCGTCAAACCGACCTGTGCCATTTTTTCCAGAGCAATTTTTTTGGCTTCTTTCTTTTTCATTTTATGGCCTTGAATGAGACCAAATGCCACGTTTTCCCAGACCGTCATGCTGTCAAATAAAGCCGCCCCTTGAAACAACATGCCGATTTGCGCATTCACTTGCTCATGCACTTTGGTCGATGCGTTGACAACTTCAACCCCGTCGACGGTAATAGATCCTTCTTCCGGAGTTAAAAGGCCTAAAATCGATTTCAGTGTCACAGACTTGCCGGTTCCCGATCCGCCGATGATAACCAATGATTCGCCTTTGCGAATATCCAAATCCAGCCCGTCCAAAACGACTTTTTTCCCAAAGGATTTATGGACGTTCGAAAGCTTGATTTTAATCGGATGCGGCTGTTTTGATGAAAACAAAGCCATCGTTTTTTGAACCAACGTTTTGTTAAATTCTTTTTGAGCCGGATTTTTACGTTCTGTCATCGCACTTGCCTTTTATGAGTTAAAGAAGATTTCCGTCAGGATGTAGTTGAAAATCAAAATCAGAATAGACGCTGAAACAACCGCGTTCGTTGTGGCAGAACCGACGCCTTGCGCGCCGCCTTTGGAATTGTAACCGTTGTAACACCCGAGCAGCGTAATGATAAATCCGAAAACGGATGCTTTGACAAGCCCGGAAATCACATCCATCGGTTCCATGAAATTCCATGTGTTAACCAAATAAGAAGAAGCATTAAAATCTAATTTGTAAACACCGATGATGTACCCGCCGCAAATGCCGATCACATCGCCGATTAAAACCAAAACGGGCATCATCACAATGCCGGCCAGAATACGCGGCGAAATTAAATACTTAAACGGATTGGTCGATAAAGTAGATAAAGCATCGATTTGTTCGGTAACGCGCATGGTTCCGAGCTCGGCCGCCATCGCAGCCCCGATCCGGCCGGCCACCATCAATCCGGCCATGACGGGCGCTAATTCCCGCGTAACGGCAATCAAAACAACCATCGCCACGGCGCCTTCAGCCGAAAAGCGGGCAAATCCGGTGTAAGTTTGCAAAGCAATAACGGCACCGGCGAAAAAGGTTGTCAACGCCACGACCGGCAAAGAATAAAAACCGATTTCAATCAGCTGTTCCGCGATTTTTTTGAAATAAAAAGGCGGCGTAAAACAATTGTAGATTGCTTTGACGGTAAAAATGCCCAACTGTCCGCTTGCGCGCAGAAAGTGGATGAAAACGCGCCCGAGTAATGATATGAATTCCATCTGACTGCCTCTTTATTTTTAAACGATACAGGAACTATAGCCAGAATTTATTCTTTTTGCAATAAAAAACACATTTTTTGTGTTGACAAAAAAGGAGAACTAATATAGAACAAAATAAGTATCTTGTATAAAAAGGACAGAACAAAATGCTGACAAAGAAACAATATGATTTGTTGTTGTTCATTGATGAGCGGTTGAAACAAACGGGTGTTTCGCCGTCTTTTGATGAGATGAAAGTGGCTTTGGGATTAAAGTCAAAGTCCGGGATTCATCGTCTGATTCAAGGGTTGGAAGAGCGTCATTTTATTCGGCATTTGCCGAACCGGGCGCGGGCACTTGAAATTATCAGATTGCCGGATAATATGCAGACGAAAGCGATGGAAGAGGGGGTCTTTGATGTCATTCCCGGCGGTCTTGAAGTGCCGTCAATGGATATCGGATCCATTGATATTCCGCTTTACGGTAAAATTGCGGCCGGTGTGCCGATTGAAGCTGTTCGGGATATGAGCACGACTGTTTCCGTACCGCCGCAAATGCTCGGAGTCGGAGAGCATTATGCGTTGACCGTCGAAGGGGATTCAATGATTAATGCCGGTATATTGGATGGGGATACGGTCATTATTCA
>CALXTZ010000095.1 GCA_944391545.1 uncultured Alphaproteobacteria bacterium | reverse complement strand
GGTCAGCGTTTTGTAAACCATGTCATCTTTTTTTAGGGGCTGCCGAAAAACTCGGCCGGCAGCGTCCCCTTTGGTAATGACATATTATCTCCCCGTGCGCGCCGTACTTTTTTGGCCATTCGTTGGGAAAAAGATAAAATGAAAAACTGCTCTGCCAAAATATTTCCGCCGCCCCATTCACTCGGATGACACAACAAAAAGGCCTGCCCGCCGCCCGAACCCATTCGGGCAGGCCTTTGGGAACGAAAAAACAACATCCCCTCGAAGCGGGTTCATTTGTCGCAAGGGTAGATTGTCTCTTCTTGTCTCTCCGCTCGCCAAACTTCCGCTGAGCGCGGGCGGCTCGGATGGTGAAAAGGTGGAATAGAAAAAGGAAGATACAGCCAGCTTCTTTGGTGAATAACGCCATGACAAAAAGGCCTGCCCGCCGCCCGAACCCATTCGGGCAGGCCTTTTGGAAAGAAAAAATAACACCCTTTCGGAGTGGATTCTCATTTATCGCAAGGGCGAATTATCTCTTCGTTCGCCAAACTTCCACCGCGCACAGGCGGCCGTCGGGAATGGAAAAGAGGGGCGTTCGTTGGGAAATGGATGTGGAATGGGAAGTGCCAGGAGAAGTCGGACGGAAAAAGGGGCCGCGCGCCGAACATTTCGACGGCTTCTTTGATAATAAACGCCTGTCCGAAATTCTTCGCGGCGCGGGCGGCTCGGATGGGGAAAAGGAGGAAAGGAAAACGGCTTGTCCGAATTTCTCCGGCCGCCAGGCTGGCGTTTTAGGCAAACAGAAAACGGGATGGGCCGCAGTAGGCAGACTTTTTAAAGAAAAACCTGTTGGGCCGGCAAGACACTCTCCGGGACGAACCCGGTGAAAAACGAAAGGCCGGCCGGTACGCCCGAAATCGGGGATGGTTTTGACCTCACGCCAAGCGTTTTATCGGAATACCCAATATAAACAATCGCCCTTTTTTCACTTTCGCGATTTTGACATGAAACAACAACACATACGTTTCTTTTTTCCCGTGAAACACATCCCAGACATATCGTTTCCAAAAACACCAAATCACCTGCCCTTTCCAGGGCGTTTGCAACAAATACCGAAAATAAAAGTGTGTCTTATCAAATCGAGGTGCGCTTGATATCCATGGCTTTAAAGATCCGATATAATGCACGATAAACGGATTATCCAGGCTTTGAAGATAAGCTTTATTTCCTTTGAATTTTGTTCGAGACTCTGCCCCTTCATGCGCATTCCAACGCCGATCCAGCGGTTCAATATCGCCCGCAAAGATATTGTTGAGAATATCTTGATCTGGCAATGTTATTTTCTCCCAATTTTGCTGACAAAAATCTAAACTTTTCTGCCATCCATTTAAGCGTCGATATCTTTTCAAATCCATTAATAAAACGCCGGAATTACCATAAAAATCCAGTCCCCATTTTTGTTTTAGTAAAGCGTCACTGCAATCTGCAACTAATCCGATTGTTTTTCCGTTCAGCGGTGTTTCCCACAAAACTTTCAAAGACCGCAACACAACAACATCGCTGTCTAAATACAAACATTTATCGACTTTGATTAAATCCGGAATCTTCAACCGGTAAGAGGCAGCAATCGGCCAAGCCGTCGGCATTTTATCCGAAATATGAACTGGCACAAATTCCATCATCGCTGCCCTGCCCCGCCGAACGGCATTCGCCATGACTCGCATCAGTTTTTCTTTGTTTTCCCGCGTTAAACCGCCGTCTAAAATATAAAAATGCAAATAATCATCCGGCGCGGCATTGGCAATGATGGAAGCGACTGTCACCCCCGCATGCATTGCATACGCATTGTCCGGTGCCAAACAAATATGAATTTCGTTATCCATGAAAAACCTCGCTAAAAGAAACACGTTCTATACAATCCAAACATCCAGCCGGTGACGCATTATACAACCGACATCCGCGTCGTTTTAAAAACCGAGCGGCACAAACCAAAGCACGGCGCATTTTCGCTTGTTGCCGGACTGACAGCGTTTGTTGGCGGTATTGCTCACCCGCGCTGGATCCGTAAGCATGCCCTGCTCCGCGTTTAAAATCCAAATCAACGCCGATGAAATAAATGTCTCGAAATCCCAAGAAATAAGCTATTTGTAACGCATATACCATAACGGTATGCCCGCGGTACAAAGGCTGTGTTACATCTGTTTGGAAAAAACCGTCCGTCATCAGCGGCCGCCGATAATAGCAAAACCGCAGCCGGTTCGAAGAAGCTTTAATCGGCAGACAAGACGCAAAAAAAGTCATATCACTGAACGTCCAATCGATTTCATTTTGAAATTCGGTAAAGCCTTGAACATCGGACAAGACATGAAACGTACTGTGCTTTAATCCTTTTTCTTTCAACCGATAGCCGCGCCCGACCGTAAACGTGTATTCGTTTTTCAGCAAAGACAAATCCAGTTGAGACAAAGACGGCGCACCACCGATTAACACACATCGTTTGCCCGCGTACGCATTGTGAAGCGCTTTTATCGCTGCTTCATTTTGAAGGGCATCCGCAAAACGTTCCAACGCGTTTTCGGGGGCTATCTTGTGTCTTTTTATCAAATAACATAAAAATTTTAACATCGCTTCTGTTCCCTGTTTAAAGGCAAGCGTAACACCCCCCCCCCCCCACCTTGTCAAGCAAAAAATGCCCTGTTGTCCTGAATTTTTCACAAAACAGATTCATAGTTGAATAGGAATGTGAAACAAAACTTGCAACCCGCGCGCGTTCTTTATATACTGATGAAAACAACAAAAGGACAGAACATGAGCTATCGTGAAATCGTATGGGATACGGAAACAACGGGATTAGACCCGTTTTCGGGCGACAAAATTGTGGAAATCGGCGCGGTCGAGCTGATTAACCATGTGCGGACGGGGAAAAATTACCATCAGTACATCAATCCGATGCGCTCTATGAGCGAGGAAGTCATCCGTGTACACGGCTTAACGGAAGAATTTTTGTCTGACAAACCGACTTTCGAAGAAATTTGCGATGATTTTTTGGCGTTTATCGGCCCGGATGCTGACCTTGTGGCCCATAACGCGACCTTTGATATGAAATTTTTGAATTACGAATTGCAACAAATCAATCGCCCGACAATCGGCAACGATCGCGTCGTTGACACGTTGGTCATTGCTAAAAAACGATTCCCCGGCATGCGCGTGAATTTGGACGAATTGTGCCGCCGGTTCAGCATTGACAATTCGGCGCGAACGGTTCACGGGGCTTTGTTGGATGCGGAGTTACTGGCCGATGTGTATTTAGAGCTTTTGGGCGGCAAAGAACCGGGATTGATTTTGTCACAGGAAGACGATTTCATGAACGCGCCCGAACCCGACGCTGTCGTTTTGCAAAAAGAACTACGCCCAGCGCGGACGTTTCCCCTAAACGAAGCGGATTATCAAAATCATCTGGCTTTTATTCAAACGATTAAAGATGCGATGTGGTTGAAAGGAGAATCGAATGACGCGTCCAACGTGGATTAATGGGATGTTGGTGGGAGCAGGGCTAACGCTTTGTCTGCACCCCATTCAAGCGCAAATGATTGATATGATGGGCAATATCGGCGTGTCCGGGACTTTGATCCAACAAGATGCTCAAAACATCGGCACGTTGAACAAAAGCATGCGATCGCAGCGGCTCATCGATGATCTAGCGATGAAAACGGCCGAAATCTTGACAACCTACATGGGCAATTACCGTTCTATGCCGACGCAAACGATGACAAGCGCCGGGACTCGCGTTACGTTTCAACCGGATGCGTCGGGGCAAAGCTTTACGGCGTCGATGACAGACGTTCCGTCGGCGCTTTGCAAGCAAATTCTGAAACGCCGCTGGGAGGGATTGACGGCCGTGCGATTGAACGGTCAAACGGAAACGCCGGCAAGAGGACAACAACAAAGCGCCTCTATGTGCCAAACGAAAAATTCAATTTCCCTTATTTTTCAATAAGATAATATTATTTTTTAATTTATTTGGCGACTCGAACGGCATGTTTTTTCCCGGTTTTGGAGCGGGCAGGGCAGCTGCCGCGATGTCAGAAAGGCGGCAGCCGCACAAATTGTGAGACGGTGAAGCGGCGATGACGGCGATGGCGGCGATGACGGCGATGACGGCGATGGCGGCGATGACGGCGATGGCGGCGATGACGGCGATGGCGGCGATGGCGGCGAAACAGGGTGGTGGCGAAACAGGGTGGTGGCGACGGTTCTTTACGGTTCCATTGACAAAGGCACGCGCCGGCCGAACGAGCAATCCCCGTTTATCTTTTTCGGATGACAGCCGGATGGACGCTTTTTAGCGCATTTCTTTAACATGCACTCTTTCTGCCCCATGATACGCCCCACGTCACGTTCTTTTGACATGCCCCCTCAATGCGCCGTCCCTGCTACCTTTGCTGCCTCTTTCTGACACACTTTTCTTGCCACTCCATGATACGCTTCATCGACACGCTTCCGTTCTATTGATGTACATCCCCTCACACACCACCGTGTTGACCGGGTCCGTTCCGCCATCCCTTGTATCTGCCGCATTTTCACCCCCGTCCCGTCCAAACGCTCCCACATATCCATCCCGTCCCGCTCACCACCCGTCCCCTAATACCTGCCATCCTTTCGCCCCCACCACGTCCACGCCCAACCGCACCCCCTCTCTCACGAACCTGTCACTTCGGCACCACCCGCACCCGCTTCCACAGAAAATCTGGCACAAAAGCCTCTTCATTTGCGCCGGGCAGGGTGATTTATTCTTTTTTAAAAGCCGATAAATCAATGCCTTCTCAAATTTTTTGATTTTTTAAAAAGAAGTTCTTTACAAACACCCCCTTTTTCGTTAAAAATGTTTCACATGAAACAAAATATAAATCAAAATACTTTTTCAACAGCTTCTTCCGATCTGTTTCACATGAAACAAGACGCATTTTTCACACCCGAAACAAAAGAAAAGTTGAAAATTTACGAAGAAATTT
>CALXTZ010000094.1 GCA_944391545.1 uncultured Alphaproteobacteria bacterium | reverse complement strand
CAGCAACGTAATTACAATTCGAAGCGTGCTGTTGTAAAGCAGGCGTAAAAATTGCAGCTCTGTCGAAATTTTGGACGGCATCAGGTTGGCCAGCGCAATTTTTAACGGCCGGATGTCTTGTGAGGCGGCTCGTTTGGGTTTCATAACGAACAAGCCTTCCTGTTCCAGCTTTTCAATAACGGGCAGATTGTTTTTGACGAGAACGGGCATTACATTTCCTTACCATTTTTTGCATTTTTTACTGGTTTCGCGATAAGCTTCATCCGTATCGATGACTTCGTTTTCTTCGCGTAACCGTTTTTCAACAAACTTTATCAGCGGGTCAACGTCTTTTTTTACTTGAGCCACCATTTGATTTAAAATGCTTTGCGCTTGACCGGGCGAACTCAATGAACGCGGTTTTATTTTATTGGCAGCGATTTGAAAAGCTTCTTCGATTTTGCCGCCGAAGAACGTTAATCCTTCCTGTTGAACGCGGACGTGGTAATTTTCGTGTTCTTTGATAACATTGTATTGACAGGTTCCCGGCCGGTATTTTTTATCAATGTACACGTCGATTTTCGGAAAACCCACATTGACGGTTAATTCGTCCAAACCGATACAGGCACCGGTTGAGTCTTCTCTGACAAAAGACTTGGCCTGCATGTTTATTGTCAATTGAGCGACGGTTAATCCCATCGTAGATGCATACGGTTTGCTGGGAAATTGAGAATTGGACAGGGAATTATTGTACCGTACCGTTCCCGGATGAATGTTGACACGAACCGTCACGGGACGTTGGTACATGCTGCAATCTGCGGCTTTGAGCGGTAAAAAAGCACTTAAGCCCAGAAAAAAAGTGACATGTAAAATAAAAGCGCTATACTGTTTCATGAATATCAGTATAACGAAAGGGAAAGGGTTTGTCATGCAAAAAATCGTCTCGTGGAATGTGGCGTCTTTACGGGCGCGGATGCCGTTGTTGGAAGCTTTTTTGGAAAAAGAACAACCGGATTTGCTTTTGCTTCAGGAAGTCAAAATGGAAACGGAAAAATTTCCCGTCTTGGATTTTCAAAGTAAAGGCTACCATGCGTTAGCCAGCGGGCAGAAGTCTTGGAACGGGGTGGCTGTTTTGTCGCGCACGCCGATTCAATTGGTTCAATCGGCGCTGCCCGGCTTTGAAGATCAGGCGCGCTTTATTGAAGTGACAACCGCAAACGGGTTGCATGTCATCAGTGTTTATGTTCCGAACGGAACCGCGCCGGCAAACAATCCCGAAGATACATCCCGATTGTCGTATAAACTTGAATGGATGGATGCGCTGACGGTGCATGTTCAAAGCTTGATAGATCGGCAGATTCCTTTTGTTTTGGGCGGAGATTTTAATGTGATTTATCAAGACGGAGACGTTTATAATCCGGAATTGTTTTGGGACAGTGCTTTGATGGTGCAGCCGGTACGGGATAAATTGACAGGGTTGTTAAATACGGGTGTTTTTCATGCGTTGCGGCATTTTCATCCGAACGACGGATTTTATACGTTTTGGGATTTCCAAGGCGGTGCTTGGCCGCGCAACAACGGCATTTTCTATGTAACTCCGATGCTGGCAGCGCATGTGACGCAGGCGGATCTCATGAAAGCCTGGCGCGGGGAGCCGAAGCCGTCCGATCATGCGCCGGTTTATTGTACGTTAACGATTTAAGAACGCTTTTAAGGCCTTTAAATCATTTTGCATGAGGGTTTGTTTAAATTCTTTGGAGCGGGGCTGTTGATAATAAAGCCCCATCAGATGGCGTGTCATGGTGTGCAGTTTGATGCCTTGCTTCATTTGATTTTCAAAATAAGGAAGCATGCGTTCGATGATTTCTTCACGAGACAAAATCGGATGCGCATCATGATAATATCGGTTGTCGACGGTCGCCAGAAAATAAGGATCGGCATAAGCACGCCGCCCGATCATGACGCCGTCTGTTTGCGTCAAATGCGTTTCAACGGCTTCCAAAGAAGTAATATTGCCGTTGATGATGATTGTCAGATGTGGAAAGTCTTGCTTCAAACGATAAACCAACGGGTAGTTCAATGACATTTTTTCACGGTTTTCTTTGGGTGTTAATCCCGTTAACCGCGCTTTTCGGGCATGAATGATGAACTTACGGCATCCGGCCGCTTGAACGGTTTGAACAAAACGGTGCAATTCGGTGTATCCGTCGCCGGGGCCTTCCAAAGCAATGCGGGTTTTAACCGTAATCGGCAAGGTTGTTCTTTTTTGCATGGCTTCCACGCACCGAGCGACCTGATCGGGGACGGCCATTAAACAGGCACCGAAAGTACCGGCTTGGACACGCGTTGACGGACAACCGGCATTGATATTGACTTGCGTAAAGCCGGTATCTTGTGCAATAGCAGCACATTCTGCCATTAAATTCGGATCCGAACCGCCGATTTGCAAAGCTAACGGTTGTTCGAGCGCATCGAATGCCAATAAACGGTTTCTGTCGCCCAAAACAATGGCATGTTCGTTGATCATCTCGGTATAAAGCAAAGCATGCCTGCAAATTTGGCGCAGAAAAAAACGAAAATGTCGATCTGTCCAATCCAACATCGGTGCTATGGAAATTTCTTTTTGCATCATTTTTTGAAATATACACGAAAAAAAGGCTTTTTAAAAAGTTTTTTTTACTTTATGATAGGAAAGTCATATCAAAGAGGGTTCTATGTTAACGAAATCAGAAATTCAAAAATTAGAAAAATATTTTCAAGCACTCATGAATACGCAAAATCTTTATATCAAAGAGAGCAGTTCAAAGGATGCGCCGGCCGAAGTTTATAAAGCCAGCGAATTTTTAGGAGTTATTTATAAAAACGAAGACGAAGGGGAAGTGTCGTATGATTTTCATATGACGATTTTGCCCGAAGATTTATAGGAGGAAAAATGAAATACCTGATTTTATCGACTGTTTTGTGCAGCGCCGTTTCAGTGATGGGGTGTGTGCAACCGGCTGTTGCGGCGGAAACATCGCCCATTCAATCCATTGTGGTTCAACAGGGGAGTGAAGTCTCCGGCGAAGGGCAGGCTTTATTGGATTTGTTTAAAAAAGACGTTTTGCCGTCCGAATTGGTTTTGTCCGCGCAGCCGAGCATTGCGGCACAAGAGTCGGGCTATGTGGTAACGGTTCCTCAAAGTACTTTGCCGGATGAGCAAAAAACGGTTGTTCCCGAATATCAGGTTGTTTTTAACCGGTCTTCCGACTTTAACGGATATCCCGCATATGAAGCGGATTTAACGGATGTCGCGCAATTAAGTCCGATGCTGTATCAGTTGATGGAACAAAACGATATGTCCCTTCAACGGTTTTCGTATAAAATTGTTTTTGTTCCGGCGTTGAATATTTCAATCGGTCAAGGCATGACGATTGATCGAATGGTGATGAAAAACGAAGGAAAAGATGTGCTTGTTATTGACAAGATTTTGGAAAAAGCTTCCGTGACGCCGCTGCCGGGACAAATGGCAAAAGTCGAACGGGCGACGGGTATTTCTCAATTCTTTTTGAATACGCAACTGGGATCCGTTCGGATGGATCAATTAACCAGCTTGTTTGAAATTCCTTCCATTTCATTGAATGCGTTGTCTTTGGAAAATATATGGAGCGTGAAAGAAGCACGCGTTTCATCCGATATATCCAATTTGCGGATAACATCGATGTTGTTGCCGGTTCAGGAAGTTCGCACGAATGTGGCTTTGAATACCTCGTTCAAGCAGACGTCTGACATGGGGCTGATGGACATGACTTTAAATCTGTCTTTCAAAGATATTGCCGTTGCGCAGAAAATACCGGATCTTGACGGTAAATTGCCGACTTATATGACGTTGAGTGTTTCGGTTCCGAATTTGGATGTCAAACAAATCCAACAAATCGTTAATTTAAATCAAGAAATTGCCAATGAAGAAACGGCGCCGGAACGGCTGACCAAAGCGGAAAAAGAATTGGATCAGGCGATGAATCAGTTGATGAGTCAAGCTGTCGTGGATATCAAGGAAATGGCATTGGGATCTGAAGAATATTCTGTTGCGTTAAACGGTGTATTGAACCAAAAAGATAAAACATTTAAAGGCACATTGACCGTTATCAATTTTGACTTTATTTCTCCGGAAGGGACGGTGGACGAAGCGGCCTGTGACGAGGCGCGCCGAAATGCGGATGCTTTGATGGAAAAAATGGCGCAATCTCAAGATAATTCTTTGTTCGATCAGACATTGGCGGCGCAATTAAAAGCGTCTCAATTGTGTGAAGCCGAACCGGGCGTGTTGGATGCGTTAAGACCTTATATGGCCCCTGCGAAACGCACCTTGAATGCAAAAGGCCAGACGGTTGATTCATTCGATGTCGAATATAATTCGACGGGCTTGTCCTTAAACGGAACGCCGGTTCTGTCTGATGCTGTTTCTGAAGAGGCGGTTGAAGAAACGGAAACAACTGTGGAAACAGCGCCTCAACCGAATGAGCCGTTGATTCCGTAAAAGGAGAATGGAATGACATTAGAAGAAGTGGTCGACAATTTTTCATTTTTAGATGATTGGGAAGATAAATATAAGTATTTGATAGATTTGGGGGAAGAAATTCCCCCGTTTCCGGATTACATGAAAACGGATGAAAATAAAGTGGAAGGGTGTATGAGTCAGGTATGGTTGACTTATAACAAATGTGATGATACTTATTTTTTTCGAGCCGACAGCGATGCTTTGATTGTCAAAGGATTAATCGCCCTTATTTTGATGGCTTACTCCGGCAAAACAAAATCGGAAATTGAAAAAGTCGATATCGATGCCGTGTTCAAACAATTAGGATTGCATAATCATTTGTCTCCCACAAGAAGAAACGGTTTTTTCTCTATGGTCTCCCGAATCAGGCAAATCGTTTCGGAACAATAAAAGGTAGAAGAAATTTGATATAAAGCTGTCTTTGATGAAAGGCAGCTTTTTTTATGAAGAAAATGCTTGACAGTGGGGGGGGGGGGGTATGGTAAGATGTTTCCGAATCGATGTTTTTTGAG
>CALXTZ010000093.1 GCA_944391545.1 uncultured Alphaproteobacteria bacterium | reverse complement strand
CGCTCTTCCGATCTATATGCGGCCATGAAAGTGTTGGGTACGACCGAAGTGGAATTCGAAGGGAAAAAGATTAACTTCAAAGGACCTTGGCCGCGGCGCAGCATGTTGGATTTGGTCAAAGAAGCAACCGGTGTTGATTTCAATACGATTGACACGAATGCCGAAGCGGTGGCAAAGGCCAAAGAATTGCATGTGGCTGTGCCGGATGATGCGTCTTGGGGGCATGTTGTCGAGACGGTTTTTGAAGAAAAATGCGAACAAAATTTGATTCAACCGATTCATGTCATTGATCATCCGAAAGACATTTCGCCGTTGACGAAAGAGCATCGGGCGAATAAGCGGTTGGTGGAACGGTTTGAAAGTTTCTGTAACACATGGGAAATTTCCAACGCGTATACGGAACTAACAAATCCGTTGGATCAGCGGGAACGGTTGGAAGAACAAGTAAAAGCGCGGGAAGCCGGTGATGAAGAAGCACAAATGTTTGATGATGAATTTGTGATGGCTTTGGAACACGGCATGCCGCCGACAGGGGGATTGGGTGTCGGGATTGACCGGTTGGTGATGCTGTTAACGGGATCACCTTCGATTCGGGATGTGTTGGCTTTCCCAACGATGCGTAACAAATAAAAAGGAGAGGAAAAGGATGAAAAAAGAAGAAACCAAACAGGCGAAAGCCGAAACAAAACAAACCAAGAGTGATGCGAAAAAGCCAGATTGGACAAAGGTGAAACAGGCTGCGGATAAAACAAAAAACTTTTTGATGCGGTTTAAAGACGTCAAAGAACCGATTTTGACATCTAAATTGGGCCCGATGTTGCAAAATCGTGTCGAGTTGGTTTACATGATCGGTTTGATTATTTTGGGGATTTACGCATTGGTCGCGTTGTTCCGCTTTCCGAATATTTCAGCGATGTTCGGCGGTTTAATCACTGTCTTTGTTGTTTTCGTTGTGTTTCGGATGTTGTGCGAAATTTTGGCGACCTCCGGGAAAAAATAACATTTGTATCGGCGGGTGTTCAGGGCTGTCAGGCGCGACGCTTTTGAAAAGGTGGTGGTTCCGGCGGTTGACAAGTTGATGCATGCCGATTGTGTTAAAATCATAAACTTGCACCGGCTGACGCAAGGGGTATCAACCTTTTCGAACGTTGTTCGGCCGTCCTAAAGCTTCGCAAGCCTTACGGTGAGGCCGGATTGTCGGCATCCCCCCGCTTATGCAGGGTGTGTTACGGTCAAATCATAAAAAAAACCCTGCTGAAACGGCAGGGCTTTTTCACTGGTTAAACCTTAACGCATAGCATACGGTGCAATCGCCAAAACAAATACAGACAACACACACGCAATGCTCATCCATTTGTTACTGGATAACCAAGATGCAAAATCGTCAATCATAATCCTCTCCTTTTGTTCAGTTGACCCTTTTCATTAAATGTCAATACCTTTTTCATAGGCCTCTTCCTTCATGTGGACCCTTTTTTATCCTAGGCCGCCCGCGAAAGAATGTCAAACGCTTTTTAAAAAGAAAGCCATGCGTTAATTTGTGCTACCGCTGCCGCCGCCCGGGCTATGTGTCGGTTTGCCTGTACTTGGGTCAGACACTTCGTCAATAGATAAACATTTTCCGTTTTTACAAACGCTGATTACCTCGTCTGAAAGATAGCATAATGTGTTGTCTGAATACGATGCACAATTTGATACCGGCCCTTGTACTTCTGGAGCCCCTACTAAATCTAAACAAGCGCCATAATGACATACTCCAAATATAGAAGGAGATACATAACATGGTGTTCCTTCCGGGTAAATATTGCAGCGTGGCGTAAGAATGCATGATTTCCTGTCGCTAGAAGGTATATAAGAAGGATCACATACTTGGCAAGTACAGGCATCATTGTAAGCACTACAATTTGCAATTGTTGCACAAGTGCATTCACCATCTACATATATTTGATTTTCAGTACATTGTACAGAACAATCGTCCCCGTAATAGTTTGTATTGCATGTGCATTTACCGTTTGCACAGGTCCCGTTCCCGGAACACGTGATGCCGGCACATAAATCAATCGAACAATCATCCCCGCTGACGCCGGCCGGGCAGTAACAGGTGCCGTTGATACAAGAACCGGATCCGCATTTAGAATCATCATCAATACAGATGCCGTTACATGTTTGACAACCGGAACATTTAGATGAATCATTGACACAAACACCGTTTAAACACACTTGGCAACCGTTACAGCGAATTTCGGCGCACGGGTTGGTTGTCGAAGAAGAACCGGAATCGCCGGCTTCTTCAACACGAGAAGACGTATATCCAGCGCGGTAAAATGAAAAAGAAATCGTGTTGGTGGCGCCGGTGCAAATGGTTGTCATGTTGTCAAGCGATAAATCGGCATTGTTAACGGTTGTTTTGTAAAGCCCGATCGCATTGGTTTCAATCACCCGCTCACAAACACGCTTCGGAACACCGGTATACGTAATGATAAAACTGGCATTGGTTTCTTTTTTCGTCGAAACGGTCATATCCTGAATTTTATCGGAAAATCCGGATAAATCAATCGCCGCGTTTTCGGACAACGACCGGACGAAATAAGATTGAGACAACGCATTGACAGCCGCAGCCCGCAATAAAGCATCTTTTCCGATGTTGACGGCTTGATTTCGAACGATGGCTTCGTTATAGCCAACCAGTCCGGCAAAGCTAATCAATCCCATAAGTGCGAGGACGGCCAGCATTTCCAATATAGAACGACCCGTTTGCAGGTATTTCATAACGATCTCCTTTACAGCTGTTTCTTTTATTTTTAAAGAAAAGGGCCGGATAAGTCAAGGTTTTTCTTGATTTTTAAAGGTGTTGAAAACAAGGGCTTGTCAAGGGAGGATTTTGTTGATAGAGTGTAATTACAAAGTGATTCCTTGATAGGGAAAAAACGTCGATGCGCCGTTTGCCTTGCGTTAAACGAAAAATGTAATTACAAAGTAATTTCTTCTTGCGCTTTGTTTCAAAATCGTTTATCCTTTTCAAAAAGGAGGCTTTCATGACAACACACAAGCAAACAACTTTTGATTCTCGTCTGCCGGGTCGACCGGCTTGGTGGACAAAGCCGATTTATTGGGTAGCCGTGATTTTAAGCGGTGTTTGGCTGTACCTGGCCGCAGATTATTTTGTTTATGCGGGATGGTGGGAAAACCGGTTTCACCTCAGCCCGGCCGAATTCGTCGGTATGATTTCCAGCCAGGTTTTGCCTTTCGTCCTGATTTGGTTTGTCGTGGCATGGGTGGAACGGCGCAATCAATTGCGTCAGGAAACGGACATGTTGCGCAGTTATATGAGCCAGTTAATGTATCCGACCGAAGAAGGTGCTGTCTATACGAAAACGCTGACGGATGCGTTGCGCCGCCAGATTATGGAGTTTAAAAACGTATTTGCCGCCATGGCGACTCAAACCAACGAAACGCGCGAAGATTTAAAACAATGGGTCAAAGATTTGGCTTTGGTGATGGAACAAGCGGACGTGAAAACGGTGGCAACGGCCAAAGAATTGGCGAAACACGTCAGTTCGCTGGCCAAATCAACCGAAAAAGCCAATGATGCAACGTTGCAAATCACGGATTCTTTGCAAGATCGCGCTCGGATTTTACAAGGAACCTCCGAAAAAATCGCCCACATTATGGGCGGTATCTCGGGCGTGTTGACCGAAAACGTGGCGCGGATTGAAACCGTGACCGGTTCTTTGGTCCAGGCGACGGACAAAACGGAAACCATGATGGACAAAGCCGGCCGTGTGTGCGATGCGTTTGATGCGCATTCGGCGCGATTGGATTCCGTGTTTGAACGGTATGAAGCGCAAACACAGGAATACAACAATCGGTTATTCGAAAATGCCGAAAAGATTTTGACGGTTTTGAAAACACAAGGCGCTTTTTTGGATCAGGAAGTTGAAAAAAGCGTTCATAAATTATCGGCCGCGCAGGAAAAAGTGGCTGAACAAAGCCAGGCTTTGTTCCAGTTATCCGATCAAGCCATTCATCATTTAAATGATGTCGGGTCTCAATTTGTGCTGCAAACCGAAGTCATGAGCCAGGCTTTGAAAGAAACGGAAACCAAAGTTCAAAACTTAACGCAGCTGGGCATTCATGAGGAAGCCGAAAAACTGATTGAAACATCGAAAAAGGCCGAAAGCTATTTCAAACAGCTGAAAGCGGATTTGCAAGACGTGCAAACGGATCAGTTCATGAAAGACGCACGCTTGATTTTGGAACATTTGGCGACTTTCTCGATGGACATCGTTCACATTTTCACGCCGAAAGCCGAAGAAGAGCTGTGGAAAAAATATTATGCCGGCGACAACAGCGCGTTTATGCGTTACCTGATTACGGCGCTGCCGGATAAAAAGACCGAAAAAGTCAAAGAATTATTCGAACAAAATCCGGCTTGCCGCGTGGCGATGATGCGCTATATGGGCGAATTTGATGCGCTGGCGGCCAAAGCAAAAGAAAGCGAAAAGAAAAGTGTGTTGTTGCCGGTTCTGATCGGTTCGGATGCCGGTCGGCTGTACATGATTTTAAAACACATCGTCGGGCCCAAGAAAAAAGGAGGCGTCTAAATGAAATTGTCTTTGGTGCGGATCGGGAATTCTCAAGGGTTGCGACTGCCACAGGCGCTGATTAAAGAATGTGCGTTCGGCCCGGAAGTCGAAGTCACGGTGAAAAACAAAGTCATGACCATTCGGGCGGCTCAAACCGTGCGCGCGGAGTGGGATGATTTTGTCGCAACCGAAAATAAACAAGAGCCGATCAACCCGGCAGGAGAGTGGGAATGGTAAAACGATTTGCTGTTTATTTGATTGAAACGGGAACGATGGCACGGCCTCATCCGAAACCGGCCGTGGTGGTTTCTCCCGATGAATTGAATGCGACCTTGCCGTATGTGACGGTGGCGCCGATTACGTCGAAAATTCGATACTATCCGTTTCGGGTCAATTTGAATTTAAAGGAAAAAGAAGGCCAAATTGCTTTGGATCAGCTGCAAACGGTGCCGAAAGAAAAGCTTGCCAAGAAAATCGGA
>CALXTZ010000092.1 GCA_944391545.1 uncultured Alphaproteobacteria bacterium | reverse complement strand
CTTCATAAAAAAAGAGGACCTCTTATTTCCTCTCTTCCCATAAAAAAACACCCCGTTCATCGCGAGGTGTCTTTCTTACTCATTGATCAAAAATGCGGGCGAGGATCCTGACTTTTCGCATGCCATGATTTGACAAATTCTTCCAAAGCGCTGTCCGGTTTTTCCGGCAGAACAATTTGGATTTTCACCAACAAATCCCCTTTTCCGGCAATTCCTTTGCCTTTTAAGCGCAGTATTTTTCCCGAACTGATATTGGCCGGAACCGTTAAGGCCACTTTCCCGGTCAACGTCGGAATAGTCACTTTGGCGCCCAGAACGGCTTCCTTTAAAGTCACCGGCAAGTTCATCAAAACATCGTCGCCGTCCCTTGTAAAAACAGCATCCGATGCCACATGAATTTTAATCAAAGCGTCACCGTTCGAACCGCCTGCCTGCCCGGCTCCGCCCTGTCCTTTCAAACGCAACGTTGCTCCGTCTTTGATACCGGCCGGAATTTTGACTTTCATCTGCTTTCCGGAACTCAATCGAACAGAAGTTTCTCCGCCCGTTGCCGCCAATTTAAACGATATCGTCAGTTCATAAGAAATATCCTGACCTGGCGCTGCATAACTTTGATGTCGTCCGGCACCGGCAAAACCACTGAACGGATTGCCGCTCCCCATACCGGCCCCGCTCATGCCGCCGCCGAACATTGAAAAAATGTCGTTTAAATCGAAATCCTGAAACTGTTCACCGCCGGTTCCGCCGGTTCGATACGTATAAGTCCGCCCGCCCGGAAAGCCGCTGCCGAACGGATTGCCGCCGTAAGCGCCACCCGCGTTGCCGTAAGCACCCGCAAATCCGCGCGGTTTGCCTTGTTCATCAATTTCTCCGGCATCATATTGGCGCCGTTTTTTTTCATCCGATAAGATTTCATATGCACAAGATGCTTCCTTAAATTTATCCGCTGCTTTCGGATCATTTTTAGCCACATCCGGATGGCATGTTCGCGCAATTTTATGGTACGCCTTTTAATTTCCGCAGCCGTTGCAGTTTTAGAAACGCCTAACGTTTGATATAAATCCGCCATTTTTTCCTCATTTACATATTTTCTTAATATATAAGACAGATTTTCAAAAAAAGCTATGGCTTTTCGATAAAAAATAGTATAAAAGAAAAATCATGTCAAAAGGGAACTTGAAAAATGAAAGCCTGATGCGGCTTGCCAGTTATTTTTCCGTCGCAACGGCGCTGCTGTTGATCGGCGTTAAGCTGATATCTTTTTTCTACACAAATTCTTTGGCTATTTTATCAAGTTTAATGGATTCCGGATTGGATTTATTGGCTTCCGTCGTTAATTTGATTGCCGTTCGACAATCCTTGATTCCGGCTGACAAAGATCATCGATTCGGGCATGGCAAAGCAGAAGCTTTGGGCGGTTTAACGCAAGGCTTTATCATCGGCGGCTCCGCGCTTTTCCTGTTATACGAAACGTGGGGACATATCCGAAATCCGCAACCGCTGGAACGATTAGATCTCGGTTTGGGAGTGATGGCTTTTTCCATTTTAATGACGTTCATTTTGATTTCGTTTCAAAGATTTGTCATTCGGAAAACACATTCCGTCTCCATTCATGCCGACAGCGCTCATTACACCGGCGATATTTTAATGAATGTCGGCGTTATTACGGCAATGATTTTTTCCTATACGCTCGGGCTGACATGGGTTGATTCCGTATTTGCCGTCGGCGTTGCCGTTTATTTGCTCCTGACCGCCGGCAGCGTTATTTTAAAAGCATCTCAAATTCTGATGGATCGGGAATTATCAAAAGAAGAACGGGATCAAATTAAAAAATTAGCCCGCAGCCATACCGAAATTATGTGCATTCATGATTTAAGAACCCGCAATGCCGGCTTGCGGAAATTCATTCAATTTAACGCGCATATGAAAGAAGGGTTATCTTTGGAAGAAACGCACGCCGTGTGCTCGTTGTTGGAAAAAGAAATTAACCAGGCCATTCCGAATTCGGAAACCTTTATTCACCAGGAACCGTCCGCATAAGATTTTTCTTGACTTTTCCACATATTCAGGTATATTAAGATAAATAAATATCCGATCAGTTAATAATCATGATAGAAACGATAAAAAAAAGACTTGGAAAAGTTCCATCCATTCGCCGTTTGCCATTGTATCTCAATCGCCTGATTGACTACAAGAACAAGGGCGTATTGATTGTCACCTCGTCGGATTTAGCCAAAGAAATGGGATTATTGCCCGTTGTCGTTAAAAAAGATTTGCAACTGGTCGATCCGCCGACCAAAAAACGGGCTGGATATCAGGTGGACGGGACCATTGACGCCATTCAAACTTTTTTAGATTGGCACAAACCGTATGCTGCCGTTTTAATCGGCGTCGGGAATTTAGGATCCGCTTTATTGGGCTATCATGGTTTTACGGGGATTAACTTTATCGGTGCGTTTGATACGGACAAAGCCAAAATCGGGCAAAGCATTCACGGCGTTCCCGTTCATGACTGGGCTCAATTTGCGTCTTTTGCCGCCAAGAAAAAAATTGACATCGTGGTTTTGGCCACACCGTCAGAAGTGGCGCAAAAAACAGCAGATGCCGTCGTTCAATGCCCCGTGCGGGCTATTTGGAATTTTACCCGGGCAAAACTTCACGTACCGGCACATGTTGCCTTGCAACGAGAAGATTTATCCGCCGGGTTGGCTGAATTATGTGCCAAAATCAAGCACAATCAACAACAATAAAAAAGGAGTTTTTTTGATGAAAGATGAAAACCGTGCCCTTTTGTTTAAAAAAGACGTACTCGTCCGTTTAGCAAAAGCGTTTTATAACAATGACTTTGAAAAAGGCGCTAACCGCCTGCCCGTTGAAATGCGTCCGAAAGACGTAGATACCGTCCGTTGCTGCGTTTACAAAGAACGGGCTGTGGCACGAGATCGGGCTATCGCCGGCATGGGGCTGTCCATTGAAGAAAGCGACGATGCCATTCCTTTGAGTGAATATGCGCACGAAGCGCTCCAACAAGAAAAACCGAGCGATGCCAACTTAACCGTTATTGACATTGCTTGCAACGAATGTGTTCCGTCTCGATATATCGTGACGGAAGTGTGTCAAGGCTGTTTGGCGCGTTCATGTGCCGATAACTGTCCGTTCGGCGCGATTTATTTTGAAAACGGACGGTCTAAAATTGATCCGACAAAGTGTAAAAACTGCGGCAAGTGCGCGATGAGTTGTCCGTATCATGCCATTACAAAAATCGTTGTACCGTGCGAAGACGTTTGTCCGGTCGGCGCGATCAGCAAAAACGAAAAAGGCATTGCCGAAATTGATCATGACTTATGTATTCGTTGCGGCCAATGTATGAAAGTCTGCCCGTTTGGTGCGATTACGGGAAAAAGCCAGATGATTCATGCGTTAAAAGCGATTGCTCAAGGCAAAAAATCCGTTGCGATGGTTGCGCCGTCCATTGCCGGCCAATTTAATGCAACGTTGGGACAAGTGGCGACGGCATTGCGATTATTGGGCTTTACAAAAGTTATTGAAGTTGCTCACGGTGCGGACGTCACGACTTTAAATGAAGCCGAAGAATTGGTCGAACGGATGGAAAAAGGTGAAAAATTCATGACAACATCCTGCTGTCCGGCGTATTATCAAGCTGCCCGGCGTCACATTCCGGACATCCTGCCGATGGTTTCAAGCACCGGGACACCAATGCATTACACGGCTGAAATCATTAAAAAAGAAGATCCGCAAGCGACAACTTTCTTTGTCGGCCCGTGTGTTGCCAAACGCCATGAAGCGATGATGGACGACTTGGTTGATTTTGTGCTGACTTTTGAAGAAATTGACGCTTTATTTACGGCCAAAGACATCAATCCGTCCGAACTGGATGAAACGGATTTAGGTCGAGATGCTTCCAAACAAGGACGCGGCTTTCCGCTTTCGGGCGGTGTGGCCGGCGCCGTTCAATCAATTGTCGGCGATAAATTGGAAGTCAAACCCGTCGCCATCAACGGATTAACGGCAGCCAACATGCGGATTTTAAAAGCATATGCCAAAAACGGGGCGCCCGGCAATTTAATCGAAGTCATGGCATGCCCGGGCGGGTGTTCCTGCGGTCCTGCCGGATGTGCCGGTCGTGTCAATGAAGCGGTTAAAGGGGCTCGAAAATTAATGGAAGAAAGCCCGGACTTAAATACGTTTAAAGACACTGTTCAAAAATAAAGAAAAGCCCCTGAACGGGGCTTTTTTTATGTCATTGCACACACGCCGTTTATGTACGTATGCCCCGCCGGGCAACAGTAATTTATGCCGTCAACGGACGTGGTATCTCCGTCGCAGGTACAGCCGTCAGACATGTCATATCCCGTTTGCGGGCAGTGGCCGGCTAAAGCACATTGAGGTAAATAAACCATCCCGCAATTTGTCCCGTCGTAGTCACAGAAACGGCCGCACAAAGAACCGTTGTAATAACAAACGCGTTGATACGTTCCATTGTAATAACAAGCCATTCCTTCGTTGCCGATTTTTTCATCAATACAACCATAAACTCTTTCTCCGCTGGAAATATATCCATATACCATGCCATCGGGACAACCGGGATCCGTACAGGAGCCTCCCATAACAACACCTGTTTGTGCTATAACAAAATTACATTTTTCTCCATTCTTTTGATAACAAGATTGGTAATAATCGCCTGTCGTTGTTGTACAATAAACGCCCGTATTTAAATCTTCGCAATAGCCTGTTTGGGCATTATAAGTCATCCCGTTCATGCAATAGGCTGTCGAACACGCACCGCAATTGAGCGGATCCGTACATCCCGAACCGCATCGGTACCCGTTTTTAAAACAGTCCCATGTGGCATAATTATTAACCGGGACACATATTAAATTATCGCCAAAATCACAAGAACCATAAGACGTATTTTTACTTCCGCCATTATTATACCATCCCCAATAAGTCAATCCGGCAGAAGAAAGAATATTCGTACAAACCTGCGAATCGCATGTCCCTCCCGTTTGGACAAAAGAGGCATTCACGTACATACAAGCCTCCCCGTCTTTTGCACAGAAGTATCCAGCATTACGACCATACCTATAACAAGTGATATCATCTGCGTTGCGGCGACATGCATAGAAATATT
>CALXTZ010000091.1 GCA_944391545.1 uncultured Alphaproteobacteria bacterium | reverse complement strand
TGTGTGGAGTGTGGCGGCGCTTCTTTTAAAAATATTTTTTATTTTTTAGAGTTGTAAAAAATCCCCCCAAAACTTTTTTTTTTTTTTTTTGGGGGGGGGGGGGGGTAACTGTTAAACGCTTTAAAAATGACATCTTTTTCTCCCTCTTCTTTATGAACTTTTTACCATACGCCCGGTTTCTTGTCAATCAAAAATTCCCCGCTTCGGGCGGGGGATGTGCGTTTATGAAACCGCCTGAAGCGCCATGTCTTTGGCCGTCACATAGTCGAATTTGCCGGTTCCCAGCAACGGCGGTTCCGTCGTCAAAATAATTTTCTTCGGTAAAGCCAATTCATTCAAGCCGGCTGCTTTGAATGCTTGAACAAGTTTATCTTGCGTAATTTCGGAACAAGTCGTAATCAAAACAATTTGTTCTCCTTTTTTGGGATCCGGGATGCTGACAACGCCGCTGATAAAGCCCGGCCACCGATCCGTAATCACTTGTTCCACAGACAGAAGAGAAACCATTTCTCCGCCGATTTTGGCAAATCGTTTGGAACGGCCTTTAATGAAAACAAAGCCGTCTTCATCTACCTGAACAATGTCTCCGGTATCATACCAACCGTCTTTCGGCGGTTGTAAAACGCCTGGTTTATCATGTTTCATGTAACCCAGCATAATATTCGGGCCGCGAACAATTAATTCGGCGCCGTCTTTGATGCCCGGAACCGGTTTTAACTTATATTCCATCCCGGTCATCAAACGGCCGACGGATCCGATTTTGTTGTGCAAGAATGTATTGACGGCAATCACCGGAGAGCATTCGGTTGCGCCATATCCTTCCATGACACGAACCCCGAACTTTTCGGACCATAATTGCCGCGTTTCGTCTTTTAATTTTTCCGCGCCGGCAATAACAATCCGCAGGCTGTTGAAATCGTACGGATTGGCACATTTGGCATACCCGGCCAAGAACGTATCGGTTCCGAACATAATGGTCGCGCGTGTGGAGCTGCACAATTCCGGAATAATCCGATAATGCAAAGGGGTCGGATAAAGAACCGTTTTAATCCCCAAAATCAACGGCAGAAACGTACCGGCCATTAGTCCGAAAGAATGGAACATCGGCAAACAGTTCAACATCACGTCGTTGGGGAAAATATCATATTTTGTCGGGACCTGATAAATATTTCCCAAGAAATTTTCATGGCTTAACAGAACAGCCTTCGGCATCCCTTCGGAACCGGACGTAAACAAAACGACGGCCGGATCCGTTGATTGCGCACCGCCCGCTGTTTCTTGATAAACTTTTTGCGGCATCAACATGCCTTTAATGCCGAACAATTTGTCTTTTAACGTCAGCTCTTTTTTCAAGTCTTCCAGATAAAACACGCGAATACCGGCCGCTTCAAGCGCTTCGATTAAGCTTTCCAATTTGCCCAGCAAAACAACTTTTTTTGCGGTTAAAACCGTTTTGATTTGAGCCGTTTCACAGGTCGAGATGACTTGTTTCGGGCCGCTGGTGAAGTTAATCATGGCCGGAATTTTGCCATACGCATGCAATCCCAAAACCGTTAAAGCGCAGGCATTGGACGTCGGCAATAAAATCCCCAATGTCTTTTCTTGCGGCAAAGCTTTGTTAATCAAGCGCCCCAAAATAAAAGACCGCAGTAAAATGTGCTTCATTTTAAGGGGCTTGCGTTCCGTGTCTTCCATCATGTATTTGTTACGGCCGATAACTTTCATGGATTTAATCAAAGCTTCAAACAGCGTTTGATGAATTTCATAGTTATTGAACGTCATGACGGACAATAAGTCGTACAACTTGCTGCTGGAAACTCGGCGCGCTTCACGGAAAGAAACATTTTTCGGCGGCGTGAAATCAATCGGCGCCAAAATTTTCATCGTGATTTTCGGGAACAAAGTCGTGTAAGATTTTGTTTTAATGCGCGAGAAAATCGAGTGATCTGCACCGTAAATTTGAATGGGCAGCAAATTGGCGTTGGCTTTTTCGGCCATGAGAGCCGGACCTTCGTAAAGTTTCATGCGCGTTTGACCGTCGGCAACTTGAGACTCCGTAAAAATCATGCACAACTTGTCTTGTTTCAGCTCTTCAACCATCGCTTTGATGGCCAAAGGACTGACCGGATCCAAAGCTCTGACATCCATCAGGTTGCAAAAGAAACGAATCCACCACTTGCCGGCCAGCCGGTTTGTCAGCGAGAAGGTGATTTTCTGATCGATGAACGTCGAAATGATAAGCGCGTCCAAGTAAGACGTGTGATTGGTGATCATCAATGTCCGTTTACCGGATTTTCTTAAGTTATCCAAGCCTTCGACATGCACATCGAAAAGGGTTGTCAATACTTTTTTGAAAATTTTGCGCCGTGTCGGGATGGGTAAAATTTGGCTGGCATAAACAACAAAGAAGAGGTTGATAACCGCCAAAGCTAAGAACACCAGCAAAATGGACACATGCAGCATTTTTAAAGACAAGACGATTAAAATAGCGCTCATGACCGCAATGGAGCAGACAAAAGTCGAAAATCCCATCATGCGTCCCAAAACCTCATTGGGCGTTTGTTTTTGAAGAAGCGTGTAAAATGGTATGACGAAACAAGCGGCGCAAACGGCCATTGCCAGGACGTCGAAAGCCAATCGATAAGCGCTGAAGCCTAAACTGAAAAATTGGCTGACGGTTGCTAATGTATCAGACGGTTGAATAAACGTGGAAGCGTGAATGGCATCGAATAAAAAGAGGGAGATGCCTAACGCACTGAACGGCACCAAAAAGTCCGCTTTTTTCATTCGGTTTAAATAAGCGCAAACGGCCGAGCCGAACACGTATCCGACGGAAAGGACAGCCGTCAAAAACAGCAAAATCGTGTTTTTGGCGAACAAAACTTCTTTGGCATAGTCAAATGAAAAGAAAGCAATGACGCCGCCCAACAACCAATACCAGGCGATGGATGCAATGTAGAATTTAAGTGTTTTATTTTCCTCGATGAAATTCGAAAAGGTTATAACGTCGTTCCACGGATTTTTTCCCATGACGGCCATTTTATCCGCCGGTGCAATTGTCGGGATTTTGGTCGCGGATATGTAGCCCAACAGGGACGAAAATAATAATAAAAAGCCCAGAATGCTCAAAGAAACCGTCAACGGCAGCATAACGGCAAATAAAATGCTGCTGATGAGGGACATGGTGAATGTCACTGCGCTTAACAGAGCATTGGCAAACAACAGGTTTTTTGTTGAAACCAAGTTGGGAATGACGGCATTTTTGGCGCATCTGACAAAAGAAGTACAAACACCGATGGCTGTTAAGGAACCTAACATCATGAAGCGGCTTTCCAATGCCAGGCTGACAAGCGTAAATATCATAACGCCGATTTCAAACAATTTGACACGTTTGATCAGCATGTTTCGCGGGAATTTGTCGCACAGCGGACCGGCATATAAAGACGTCCCCATAAAAGCGATGCCATACAGGCAAAAAGCCATCAACATCCAATAAAAACTGCCTTGCGTTAATTTGTATGCGGCCAATAAAACAAAGATGTTTTTAATCAGATTGTCGTTAAATGTTCCAAAGATATGAGAAAACAAAAGTGGAAGAAACCGTTTGTTTTTTAATGTCTTAAGCATCAAATAAATGTCCTATGTTGTTGCAACTGGAAATAGTTGTAGCACATAATGATGTATGTTTCCACTATTTATTTTATATCTCTTCGGATGGGATGTTAAGTCATGGCACACGCACCGTTGATGTAGGTATGCCCCGTCGGGCAACAATAGTCTGTTCCTTCAACGGTTGTCACATCGCCGTCACAGGTACATCCATCTGACATATCGTACCCAGTTTGTGGGCAATGTCCTGCCAAAGCGCATTGTGGTAAATAAACTTGTCCACAATTAGTTCCATCGTAATTACAACGGCGTCCACAAAGAACTTCATTATAATAACAGACAGTAGGGCTGTAATCAGGCTCTGCATAACAAGCGAGGCCTTTATTACCTAGTTTTTCATCAATGCAACCATAAAATCCATCAGCTGATGATACATATCCATAAATCATACCTTCTGGACAGCCAGGATCAGTACATGAACCATATAGGAATTCTTTTCTTCGCCCTTCTATAACACCACATCTTTTATCATCCTTTGTATAACAAGCTTGATAACCATCAGAAGCTACATTTTTTCCTGCGGTCATATTACTTAAACAATATCCATTTGTATTTTCACATCGTTTGTTGCTAGGATTAAAAGTATATCCATCGATACAAGGTTCTTGAGTATCACAACAAGTTTGTGGATCTTGACAATAATCTTTACAATGCAGATGATTTTTATAACATCTCCACATTCCATCATAAGGTATACAAATAGTTAATTCATCTTTATTAATACAAGCTGACGATTTATTATAGAAAGTACCTGTTTCAAATCCTTCAGGACAAATATTTTCATCACAGGTTCCCAATAAACACTCTAAATTAGAATCTGCGGTACAGCAGATAGCATCTTTTTCTGGAGTAAAACAATTCCAAAATGAACGAGTTGAATAGAAAGTCTGGCATTCAATACCGTCAGGTCTAGTTTTAAAACACCCATAATAACGCGATGAGAGTAATCCGATCCCAAAGGTTTCTCCATTTGATGCATTACAATCATCTGCATGGCAAATTCCTGTTGAACAGTCTCTACCTAAAGAATTGCAATTAGCTCCACATGGCTTATCATTGATATAACAGTTATAACTTGTTGGACCACCTCGACAATCTACTTTCTGACATACACCTTCGATAGGCGTATAACCCGATTGACAACAGATACCTTCATTTTCAAAATAATACGGTGCATCATCAGGACATTTACATGCACCCGTATCTGCATCCGGTACCATATTGTTCGGACAGCCGCACGTCGTCGTAGCATCACACGTCATGTAACTTTCGGGACAACAGACACCATTACAACATTTTGTCTCACAACAATCATTGTCGCCACACTTTGTCGCATCAGGTGTCGGACAACAGGTATTCGTTGTTGTACAATAATCACTCCCGCAGTCTAAACACCCATCCTCTCCACAAGGTGTTTCTATCTGTTTACATGTATTATTACAACATCTTTCATCACCTGTACAGGAGGGTATACAAATACTTCCTACTTCTCCCATGTATTTATTAAAGTAGAAATTTAAACTATCTGTCTCCATATTACATATGTCTGTTCCTTCATAACGAACATTATTAACTGTGACAAAGTGTGTTTCATCTAACATATCTAACGTTAAAG
>CALXTZ010000090.1 GCA_944391545.1 uncultured Alphaproteobacteria bacterium | reverse complement strand
GTTTATTGGCCTGTGGAAAGAACGTTTTTAAAGGCCGAACATAATTACCGGTCCGCCCCGTTTATCGTAACGCCGGATGAAACAAACGATCGAGTGACGCTGACATTTCCGGATTTGACGGTTTTGGAACCGGGACTTCATATTTTCCAAATTTCTTATTTGGTGCCGCAGGCGCTTATTCCCGGAGAAAATGCGGATTTATTTTTCTTGGGATTGTTGGGACGATCTTTGCCGTATCCGATCGAACGCATGGGCATTTTAATCAGTGTTCCGGCATCGACCCGGATCGTCGGCAAAAAGGTTTTATTCGGCGAAAATAACATAGCCGTTGAACAAACGGTGGAAACCGCCGAAGACGACGCCGGCCATATTGCAATGAAAATCACGCGGTTGTTGCCGCCGATGACCGATGTGCGAGTCGATTTGACGATGGAGAAAACGCCGGAAATCGGTTTACCTTGGACGACCCGATTTGTTGACTTTTTCTTTGATACTTTTTTGATTTGGCTGACCGGGCTTCTTTGTATGGGAATGATCGGTTATTATGCCATTGAAGCATGGTTTCTGGGGACGGCTCGCATGTCCAAAAAAACAATGGCAAAAGTTGCCGGACGCTTGTCTTATGCGCCCGAGGTGATGCGGTTTGTTCTGTATCATCGAACGGATGCACGGTCAGCCGGCGGTATTTTGTTGTCTTTGGCGGAAAAAGGGGTTGTTGAATTGACGGAACAGCCGGACGGAACCATCCGGGTAACGCGAACAAACAAACGGATGGCTTTAACGGCGACACAAAGATATGTTTTAAATCGATTGTTCTCCGCTAAACGGACACATGCTGTTTGGGATGCTTATTCGTTTCAAGAAGATGCCGGTTTCGGTCGGGTTATACGTCGGCAATATGCTTGGGAATATGCTAAAGCAGCCGGTCAGGAATTAGCCGGCGGTTGGATTTTAGCGGCCGTTTGTTGGGCCGGCTTCGGTTTTTTAGATATGCCTGTCGGTTCTTTTGCGGTTATCGGCATTTTATTGTGTGTGTCCGTTTTAATCGGATATGCTCTGTTTATGACCAAAGGTCCTTATCGAATGTTTATTCGGGAAACATACGAAAACACGGAGCGGCACTTATCGGCGCTGTTGGCGGAGCCGTCTTCATTGCAATCCGCCGTGCTTGAAAAAAACGTACCGGTTTTGATTGCATTGGACTGTGTTCGTCGCTGTGCTGGTTGTCAGGCGAAGAAAGTTCGCTTTCCGTTTGTTTTAAAAAGCGCAAAGGAAACTGCAATTCCCTTGACTTTTATTGAAAAAGCAGTCTTTAATAAATAAGTTTTTAATTAACAGAAGGAGGGAATATGTCCGGCTTTTTAGGTTTTGCTCTTGTTTTAGTTATCGGCGTTTTAATTGTTTTGGTTAAATCCATCGTTATTGTGCCGCAAGGATATGAATATACGGTTGAAAATTTAGGGCGTTTTACGCGATTGCTGCGTCCCGGATTTCATGTTTTGGTGCCGTTCATCGAACGCGTCGGCAGCAAAGTCAATCGCATGGAGCAGGTGTTGGATGTCCCTTCGCAAGAAGTGATTACCAAAGATAACGCGATGGTTCGCGTGGACGGTGTCGTTTTCTTCCAAATTCAGGAATCGGTCAAAGCGGCGTATCAGATTCATGATTTATATGCCGGCATGTTGAATTTAGTAATGACAAACATTCGAACCGTCATCGGCGGTATGGAAATTGATGAATTGTTAAGCCAACGGGATGTGATTAATCAACGGTTATTAACGGTCGTGGATGAAGCGACGATTCCGTGGGGAACGAAAATCACGCGTGTCGAGATTAAGGATATTTCGCCGCCTCGGGATTTGATCGATGCGATGGCGCGGCAAATGAAGGCCGAACGGGAAAAACGGGCTAATATTTTGGAGGCCGAAGGGTTCAAACAAGCGGCTATTTTAAAGGCTGACGGGGAAAAACAATCGGCGATTTTGTCCGCTGAAGGTCGAAAGGAATCGGCTTTCCGGGATGCCGAAGCCAGAGAACGCGAAGCCCAGGCCGAAGCCAAAGCGACTCAGATGGTGTCCGAAGCAATTGAACGGGGCAGTGTTCAGGCGCTGAACTATTTCTTGGGACAAAAGTATGTGGAAGCGTTGCAACAAATCGTTCAATCGCCTAATCAAAAATTGTTAATGCTGCCGTTGGAAACTTCCGGATTGGTCGGCAGTTTAACCGGTATCGCCGAATTGACAAAAGAAGTGTTTCAAAAGACGTCGGCGGCCGGCACCCTTGAAAAAAATGTTAAGAAGAAAGGCTAGTCGATGAACGAAGCGTGGTTTTCTTTTATCGGAACCGGATTTTGGGGATGGTTTATTGCCGGAATTTTAATGATGACGGCCGAATTGTTTATTCCGGGTGTTTTTATTGTGTGGATCGGTATCGGGGCTTTGTTGACCGGCGTTGTCGCGGCTTTTTTTCCGGATATTTCTGTTTCGTATCAACTCTTGCTTTTTGCCGTTTTTTCAACTATATCCGTCTTCTCGGGATGGTTTGTGTATGGTAAAATCTTTGGCGGATCCGATAAAGAAAAATATCCGTTTTTAAACCAAGGCGCCAAGGAATTTATCGGCAAAAGCTATCCGTTGGCGTCTGCGATAAAAGACGGTCAGGGACAAGTTAAAATCGGAGACACTGTTTGGCCGGTCAAATCGGATCAGGCTTTGAAAACAGGGGAAATGGTAACGGTTCATCGTGTTGACGGAATCGTTTTGTATGTGTCAAAAAAGGGGGAAAAACATGTTTCGTAAATTAATCACGGGTCTTATGATTTCGATGGCGGCTTTCAGCGTGTCGGCTCAGGAAATCACAACGGTGTCGCCGGCGGCGAGAGAGCGGCTGACGGTGACAATTTATAATCAGGGAATCGGGTTGGTGAAAGATGTCCGCAAAGTGCCGTTGAAGCAAGGCGACAATCAGATTGCTTTTTCGGATATTTCCGATCAAATGATTCCGGAATCCGTTTTTGTTTCGGGAAACGGCGTGACGGTTCAGGAACAAAACTTTAATTTTGATTTATTAACGCATGATAACATGATGCAAAAAGCCGTCGGATCGACCGTTGATATTGAATGGACGAATCCGGCTACCGGCGCAACCGAAACGCAAAAAGCGCAAATTTTGGCGTTTAATTACGGGGAACCGGTTCTGAAAATCGGCAATAAAATCGAAACGAAATATCCTGGCCGAATTTTGTTTAACCAAATTCCGAAAAATTTGTGGTCTAAACCGACTTTGATTTTGGATTTGATGAGTAAACAAGCCGCAACCGAAGAAATTGAATTGTCTTATCTGTCTAACGGGATTAATTGGAAGGCCGATTATGTGGCCGAATTAAACGATTCAGATGATAAAATGGATTTAAACGGATTGGTCACGTTAACGAACAACACGCAGGTCAGTTATGAAAACGCGACTTTGCAATTGGTGGCCGGATCCGTGAATATCACACGGCCGCAGCCCCGGGTTATGTATAAAGCATCGGCGATGATGTTGGCGGAAAATGCGGTTATGGATTCGGCGATGGGATCGGAACAGTTGGGGGATTATTACTTGTATACGTTGGATCGTCCGACGGATATTTTGTCCAACCAAACTAAACAGGTGGCTTTGTTGAGCGGCGATCATGTGACCGTTCAAAAACAATACAAATTCACTGATACGATTAATGTGGCTTATACGACGGATTTTAAAGATGTAAAACCATCCGTGTTCTTGACTTTTGAAAATAAAAAAGAAGACGGATTGGGATTGCCGTTGCCTAAAGGAACCGTTCGGGTTTACAAAAAAGATCAAAACAACCGATTGATTTTTGTGGGGGAAGACAATATTGATCACACGGCGGTTCAACAAAAAGTAACGCTGCGGTTGGGGCAGGCTTTTGATATTACGGCGGCCGGCAAGAAAACCAGCTATACGGCGATTGGCAAAGATGCTTATGAAGCCGGATTTGAAGTGGCCTTAAACAATGCGATGAAAACGCCGGTACAGGTTCGTTTTGAACAACGGTTGCCGAACAATTGGCGGATTTTATCCGAAAGCCAAAAGAGCATGAAAGAAAATGCCAATACGGTTTATTGGAATGTGGATATTCCGCCCGAAGGTCAAACGATTTTGACGTTTAAGGTTCAAATCCAAAAAGAAACGGCGGCGTCAGCAAAAGCGAAAGCGCAATAAACAATGCGGTTTTTGTTCGTTGCTTTGTTGGTTTTGTGTTGTCAGAGTGCCGGCGCAGCTCGCTTGCCGTTCGCGGATATCGCGACGTTGTTGCAAACGGCGCCGGATAACGACGTAACCACTTTAGTGCGTCAGATGCAGGATCCGGAAGCCAACGAACAAAAGCTGATGAAACAGTTTTTTGAATTGCCGTTTGAATATCGTCAGTATGTTTTTCCGGCGCTTCATAAGACGCGCAGTATTTCATATAAAACACGAACGATGCCGGGCGTGATTGAATGGCGCGGCAAGATTCCGACTCGGTTAGCGCCGGAAGTACAGGAATTGACCGAAGAAGATTTACGGTATTTATCGCCGTTCATGTATCCTTATTTAATGCCCGAGATGTGGCCGTCTTTTTATGAAAACAAAGATGTTCCGCAAAAACAGGTTTTGGCCCAAGAAGTCAGTTTGGATAATAAAAGTTTTTTCAAGGTTTACAGCCCGAAATACAGGACTTTGGAAGAACGGGGGATTTATCCGCTCAAACCACGTCCGGAGGCTGTCGGCGACTTGAGCAAAGAAGACGTCGGTAAAGTCATGACGGTCATCGATTCCTTTAAACGCTTCGGTTCGGGCAAAGACGGAGAAGAACGGATGATTTATGTGGCTTTGGCTTTGCCGCGCACGGCCGTTTTTGACGCGATGGAAAATCCGTGCGCTTCTTTGGTCGATCGCATGTATCAAACGGGTCACAGTGTATTTGTAGAAGATGAACTGCATCAGGTTCATATGACGCGCGGTGAGTTTACGGATAAATGCGATCGTGTGATTAAGGCTTTCCGCGTTGCGAAGACGGCTCCGACGGTTGTACAGGATGTTCTTCAAAAGAAAAAAGCTTATTTGTTGGTTGGGAATTATTTGGATCCGATGATCCGACAGGCATGGAAGACAACCATTGCGATGTTTGAGACGACTCCGGCGGATGTGGATGCGATCAAAGACCAAATGCCGGCTTTGGATGATTTGTTCCGCCCGCGTTATTTTATGTTAGGGACGCCGCTTTTGCTTGACTTTTAGGATTTTTTCTATATCGTATGAAAAATATTTTTTTA
>CALXTZ010000089.1 GCA_944391545.1 uncultured Alphaproteobacteria bacterium | reverse complement strand
TCTTCACCAAAACAGAACTTCATCGCCAAGCCATCCGTCGTCCCGCAAATGTCGCTATCCCCTTGATAAACCGTATTCCCTACAACAATCTGGTCGATGTCCGTCGGGTTCATCTTTAAGATTAATTCACACACACGATATGTCACGCCCGTTGCTTCGACGTAATACGAACTGCCTGCATCTTTCTTCGTCGTCATCGGGTAATAGGTGCCTTGTCGGCCGTTGTTAACTAATCCCGGAAAACGGAATTCATAGCCCGAAGCTTTGTCATAATAATATTCGTCAATCATCGGGACATTCGTGCCACGCAACATCACATCGTAAATCGTTTCATTCGCTCGATGTTTGTTCATCGCATACGTAAACCCGACCAAAGCCGTAATGGACAAAACGCCGATGATAGCCAACACGGCCAGCATCTCCAAAAGGGTTCGGCCGGATTGGGGAGATACCCGCCGCGCCGCACGCCCGAAGAATTTCGGCGTGGCGGGGGAAAAAAGAAAACACCCCTTGCAATTCGATTGTTCCGAACGGCCTTTTTGTTTGCCCCATCGCCGGGGCGAAAGGGCGCGGGTGGGCGCCCCGCCGATTTGTAAGGGAACCGCACGTCCGAACTTTTTCGACGTGGCGGAGGAAAGACCCGAACGGCCGGGGCGCATTCCCCGCGCCCCCGCCCCGGCCGTTGAAAACATCTCGTTTAACCGAGAAAATAAACGTGATCTCCCGTCTTTTCCCCGCCCGGCGGAAGATCGCACCCACAAACATTCCATAAAACGGGGCGACCCTTTCCCGAATCTTTCTTTCCAAAAAATACTGCTAAACTTCATCGTTTCCTCCTCTTTACAAAACAGACTTGGAAACAGCATACACTACCTCCCCCCCCCCCCACCGTCAAGAACTTTTTGCATAAAAAAAAGAGGCCATAAGACCTCTTTTCAAAAAATGCACGCAAAAAAGTGCAACTTTACTCTTCAGCCGGTGCTTTGCGCCAGTATCTTTCATCCAAAAGCGTTTCCAAAGCAACCGTAGCCGTGCGTTCATTACCGCCCTTTTCAATCAGTCGAACATGCGTCGGCGTATAAACGCTTAATATTCGATCCACAATCCAAACCGACGGAACACGGTCGTTCTTAACATAAGCATCCCCTGAATTTACTTTATTTTCCATGTGTCAAACCTTTCTCAAGAAAACGGGCGTTATTGTATCATATCAAAAAATTTTTTCAACTTCTTTCGAGTCATTTAAAACTTGCTCGACTTCATCAACGGCATCATTGAAAAAGACAGCCTCCGATCGAAACTTATCGTCCTTCTCCATAAAGGAAGCCGTCGTTTTAACCGCAAACGCCAATACTTCGTCTTTCAGCTCTTTTAATCCGCTCGTTTTAATCATTTTCACGCGGTCTAAAATTTCCTGCTCTTTCATGCGTTGTCGCTCTTTCAGGCGAACAGCGGCTTCCTCTTTTAAAACATGCGCATTTTTCCGAGCCTTTTCCAAAATCTCCAGCCGCTCCGTTTCCCTTTGAGCATCTTTCTTTTCATAATCAGCCAAAAGCGCTTGTGCCTCCGAGCGCAACTTCAAAGCCTCTTTAATATGATCCTGGATTTGAGCGGAACGTTGAGCCATCCGGCGCATTAAAAATGTATAAATCGGCACAAAAGTCAACAAAACGACCAAAACAAAAGCAACCGCTTTCCAAAAAGATTCCGTTTCAATGATGTGCTGTATCAACGCAAAAGTCGTATTCATTCGGAAAACTCCTTCAAATGCGCATCAATGGCTTTGTTCACGGATGCCTTATGCGGCCGAACACGATAAATCGTTTCAAAGATGATATCCAAAAACTGAACCGTAATTTCTTTCAAATGCAACCGAACGTCTTTATGTTTTTCAGAGACTTCTTTTTCCGCCTTTGCCGTACTTGATTTCAAAACATTCAAAAAGTGTTGTTCTTGCTGCGCATGGCCGGCCGCAATATCTTCATGAACCTTTTGAATCATCCGAGCCGACTGTTCCTGCGCTTTATTCAAGTACGTGTCATGCGCCTGTATCAGTCGATCGGCTTTAGCATTTAATTCATCTGCCTGGCGCAACACAGCCTGTATTTTTTGGGTACGCTCTTTGATAATCTGCGCAACGGGCGGCAAAAAAAATCGAGAAACCGCCCAATACAAAACACAAAAGCAGACAATCAACCAAAAAATTTGACTGGGGAACCATGCAAGATCAAATTGCGGCATTCAAAATCCTTTCTTATGAAAACAGCATCATAAACGCCAACACCAAAGCATACAACGCAATTGCTTCCGTCATCCCGGCGCCGATGTACGCAAACAATGTGATGTCATTTTTAACACTGGGATTCCGAGAAATTGACGAAATAATCGTAATCCAGATTTCCGCCACCCATTTCGAAACGGAAATCATCACCAGGCTGCAAATCCCAATGGATAAATATTTAGCTGCATCTGCGATAAATTGTAAAGAATTTCCTTCCATGTTTTTCTCCTTCTTAATGATGACTTTCAAAAGACTCCGATAAATAAATGCATGTTAAAATCGTATAAATATACGCTTGAAGCAGAGCGATCCCGGCTTCGAAAATAATCAAAACGCCCGCAAAAAACAGCGGTACAAATCCCGCCAAGCCCAACGCAACGACAAAAGCCGCAATCACATCCAACATAATGTGCCCGACAACCATATTCATCACCAATCGAACGGTCAAACTAAACGGTTTGGACAAAAAAGAAATAATTTCAATCGGCACGATAATCGGCGCCAGCAATACGGGAATTCCGGCCGGGAAAAAGACGCGCAGCCAGCGCCACCCTTGATGATAAATCCCGATTATCGTAGACAATCCCAATCCCAGCAAAGCCATCGTCCCGACAACGGATAAATGACTGGTAAAAGTAAATGTATACGGGAACAATCCCAATAAATTACCGAATAAAATAAAGAGGAATAAACTGAAAATAAACGGAATGATTTTTTCCCCTTTGGTTCCGATGGTTTCATAAACCATATTGACAATAAAATTATAAAATACCTCGATCATCGACTGGGCCGCATGCGGAATAATCCGCAGTCGCCGTGTCATGACAAACAATAAAAACAAAGCCAAAACCGTCGCCAAGATCATGGAAATACTTGAATTTGTCAACGAAATATCGACCGGGCCGATACGGATCGGGATAAACGTTTTTAATTCAAATTGTGCCAAAGGCTCTATATTCACTTGTTTTTCCCGTTTTCAATGCGGCGAACGTATTTATAAACATTCAATAACCCCGCAATGCCCCCTAAAAAAATAAAAATTCCCAAAATAAACGGCTTTGTATCAAAAAACCGTTGAATTAAAAAACCGATCACGCCGCCGGCAATCAAGCCGCCCAATAAATCCGACATAATCGTAACGGCCAACCCGGCGCCTTGTCGATCAAGCCGATCGGGAACTTTTCCCACTACCTGTTCATGGAGCGCTTTTATTTTCGCTTCCAATTCCTTGGACTTAACAAAAGCCTGTTCCCGATCATCCATTTTATTCCAACGCGTTGATGGCGTCCTCCAACGATTTCAAATCCGTCCCGACGACTGTTTTAACTTGGTCTCCCTTCACCAAAACCGTTGTCGGCGTTCCTTGTATATCATATTTCTTCATAAACACATCCCGGTTTTGAATCAAAGACTGCTGCAAAATTTTATTTGCCAAACAAGATTGAATATCCGCCTTGCTCATACCGGCCAAAGACGCATAGGTCGTCACAATCTCCTGTGCATTTTCTTTAAAAGCCCATTTATCTTGGTTTTCGAATAAAACGTTCAAAAATTTCCAATAGGATTCCGGTCGCGCGCACCGAGTCAGCATCGCCCCGGCCAAAGCCCGTCGATCGAACGGAAAATCAATATAAACCAGCTTAACCTTACCAGTATCGATATACTTTTTTTCCAATTCGGGCAATGTTTCCAAATGATAGTGGACACAATGGCTGCAAGTCAAAGAAGAAAACAAGTACAGTGTTATCGGTGCGTCTTCCTTGCCCATCATTCGCGGCTGTTCCGGCAGAATTGTCGGTTTTTGAGTTCCATGAACAGCGTCTGCGGATGCGTTAGAATCCGTGTCAACTTCCGCCGCATGTGCCGAGATTGATAAAATCCCTGTTTCATTTTTAGAATCCAAAATCAACGGTTCATACGTATCCTGCGGGGCCGGATCCGGCGCGACCAACCCGCCGATCGGTGTGTTTTGATTGTTGCGGTAGTAAATATACCCCCACACCACCAAAGCCAATAATATAATTGCCCATAAACCTTTCATCATTCTCCCTTTCATTCATTTGTTTCAGTTTAATTCGTTCTTATTTTGAAAGCAAGCTGAATCAAGCTTCCTTTTGAAAAATTGCTTCACCCAGCCGAAAAACGGCCTGTTGCAGATGCTCATCCGCGATGTTTTCTACTTTTTCCCGCAAAGATCGAACAACCGTTTCGGGCAAAGGCCGCTCAACCGTTTTCGGAACATCCGGCTTGGCCTGACAAAAAGCCCCCTGACGGATTTTAATATCACAAACGGCTGCGTACCCCAAAAAAGTATTAATGCGCTCCAGCACGATTTTTTTGCGATGTTCCAACAAAGTCGCAAAAGCGCCGCCTTGACAGACGACATGCAAAGTTCCGTCGCTTCTTTTGCCGTGCGGATAAGCAATTTTCTCCGGCCGGACACCGCGCGACAAATCAGCACCGACCACATCTGCCCACCGCTCAATGATGTCAACACATGAAAAACCGCGTTTACCCAACAGCGGGCGCGTCCATTCTTTTAAATCATTAATCAAAGGCTGGCAGCCGAAGCCGCGGCGGGGCATGTCTGTCATAACGGTCTCTTGGCTGTTTTTTGTTTTTCAAAGAAATCGGCCGCGAAATCTTCGTACTTATCTTTTTCAACGGCTGTACGAATAGACCGCATCAAGTCTTGATAATATTGAATATTATGCCACGTCAGCAACATGCATCCCAAAATCTCGCCCGTCCGGAACAAATGATGCAAATACGCCCGGGAATAATTTGTACATGCCGGGCAGGAGCAATGGATATCCAAAGGACTGGAATCTTCCTGATGAACGGCATTACGCAGATTCAACGTCCCTTCACGCGTAAAGGCCAACGCCGTCCGTCCCGAACGCGTCGGCATCACACAGTCGAACATATCAACGCCGCGCAAAACAGCCCCGACAATATCCGACGGCCGACCGACTCCCATCAAGTACCGCGGCTTATTTTCCGGCAACATACCCGGAATAACGTCCAACATTTGGAACATCATTTCCTGTCCCTCTCCGACAGCCAATCCGCCGATG
>CALXTZ010000088.1 GCA_944391545.1 uncultured Alphaproteobacteria bacterium | reverse complement strand
TCGGACGGATGTACGGATTGCGGCAGTGATTATTGCACGACGTCCAACACCTGTTGCCCGGTTAATCGACCCCAACCTTGTGGAGATCAATGTTGCCCAACAAGTGGCAAATGTTGCAACGGAGTTTGTTGTATCACTCCTATTGCTGAATGTTCAGTTGATATTACATGCGGATGTCCATCCGGCACAATCGTCGATCCCGATACAGGGAGCTGTAAATGCCCCAGCGGACAGGTTTTTGTAAACGGTCAATGTTTACAAATAGAATGCAAATATGGAACATCGGAAGACAGCAAAGATTACACCTGTTTCATCAATTCAAAACAATGCGGTGAAGCATGTTATCGAGATGCAACAAATTGTAAAAACGGATTTTGCTATGAAGACGACTGTACCAAAGCATTAGGTTATGATTATCACCTTGTTCCAATGTCTCGTTATGCTTATGGATGTCAAACCGATGCAAGTGAAATGAAATGCTATGTTAGGGGAACATCTTGGCAATGCGAAAAAGAAAATCAGTTTTGTTGTACAGCCGACAAAGATTCTTTCGGTATTTGTTCATGGGGATTGTGTGAATCGGATGCTTGCCCTATAGGTTCTTCCTACGGAAATGTAAGAAGTTTTATTAATGGGTGCCTTTACACCGCAGCAGAAGGACACACAATTAAATGCGTTCCTGTAGGTAAAAATACAAATAATCCTGAAAGCGAACGAACTTGGACCTGTTACATCGGTTCCAATCTTTGCGGAGAAAATTGTACAGATTTGTTTAACTGCGGAACTTGCAATTCAATTGTTTGTCCGACGGGAATGTATCGAGACTCACTACTCAAAAGATGCGTAACAAATGACAAAGCATACAGTTGCGATGACACGAATATTTGTTATGTAGAAACATCAAATGACATATGCGGCAGAGACTGTCAAAATTACGACTTTGCAAACTGTCAACAAGGTGATTGCACTGATCGATTCGATTGTTTAACAAGCTCTTATGCTAAATTACCATCATACGATACGTACGGTTGTTTAAGCAGTGATGGACGTATGGAGTGCCAACAAAACCCAAGCGGCGGACAAGGAACCAGATGCCGTTATGATAAAAAAGAGTGCGGCATTTTCTGTTCAATGGACGGAAAAGAATGTCAGATTTTTTATATGGCAGAATGCGCTCCGGAAGGATTATGCCCGAATGGTGGAATCGTTACACAAAACTGCTATTGTTCGGGAGAAACCGGAATCAACAACCAAAATGAAACTATTTGTTGTACAGTCGGTCACCAATTTTTAAACGGCGGATGCACAATAATTACCTGCCCGGACGGAGAAGAAGCCGATGAAAACGGCATTTGTCAACCGATTTAAGCCGGTTGAGATTTCGCATGTTTTTGCCAAAATTTTTGATTCCAGCTTTCAGCTTCGAAAAAAGTCGACTCCTCATAAATTTGAGTCGTTGACGGCTTACCGTATTCATTCCGTTCATCAAAATAGCTTTTAATGTGTTCGGCAATCTGCTTTTGTTTTTCATCAACCGGAAACAAAGCCGACCGAAAAGCCGTTCCTTTATCCGGCCCCTGCCCGTTTAAAACCGTCGGATTATGAATTTGGAAAAAGATTAAAACCAATGCGGTATAAGAGATCTTATCCGCATCAAAAGTCACTTCAACTGTTTGCGCATGACCGGTATGCCCGGAACAGACTTCGTGATAAGACGGATCTGATGTATATCCGCCGGCATAGCCGACGCGCGTAAACAAGACACCTCGAATCGCATCAAAAGATTCCTGAACATCCCAAAAAGATCCTGCGGCAAAAAAGGCTTTTTCTATTTTCATCTGATTTTCCTTTACGAAAAAGAGCCCCCCCTGAAGAGGGCTCTTATCACAGAACAATTATTGAACTTTTGTTTGCAACAATTCACCGGAAGCAATCATTGCATTGGCATTACTGATGACCGTGTCCAAATAGCTGATCATATCAGCTTGATGTTCTTTCATCTTTTTCGCGACATACGGATCCTGGATATTGGCAATCCGAGCGGTTTGTTCCATGCATCCTTCGCGGCTCAATTGAGCAGCCCGACGCATTCTTTTCCCGTTATCGATTAACTTCGCAGCATCCATTTTCGCCTGCATCCGTTGATCGGCCGGAATTTTAAAGACATCACCGTCAATTTCATCCGAGTACATCATAACAACTTTCCCGTTTTGAGTCATCACTTCGGCCTGATCCATCAAAAATTGACCATGACCCGTTAAGCAATTGTTCAAAACTTGATATTGCGGCTCTGTGTTTTTCGTTGCCACTTCTTTCATGTATTTGCCTTTATGCATCAACTTGGCGGAATCGCTTTCCATCATTTTTGCATTGCCAGACATGAATTTTTCGGCACTGCCGCAGACGCAGTCTTTTTTGGCACACGGACAAGCTAACGCCGCCGTCGTTATCAAAGTCATCACGGCGACACAGGCCATTTTCAAAAAGTTCTTACTCATTTTTTTCTCCCTTTATCAGTTGTAGAACACTAACAACTTTAAGTTTGCAAAAAAATAAAATCAATAACTTTTAATTGAAAATCTAAAAAATAATACAAGAATAGGGCTGCTTACATATCTTTGTAAACAGCCCTATGCTTTTGGTTAGGCAAATTATTTCTTATCCAGGAATTTTTCCAGCCAATGAATGTTATATTGCCCGTCAATAAAATCAGAATTCGCAATGATCCGTTGATGAAGCGGAATGGTCGTCTCAACGCCCTCGATGACAAATTCATCCAAAGCCCGTTTCAGACGCATCAAACATCCGTTGCGGCTGCGGCCGAACACAATCAGCTTCGCCACCATGCTGTCGTAATGCGGCGGGACTTTATATCCGGAATACATCGCCGAATCAACGCGCACCCATAAACCGCCGGGCACGTGCCAACACCCGATTTGACCGGGGCTGGGGATAAACGTTTCCGGATTTTCAGCATTAATGCGGCATTCAATGGCATATCCGTCAAACCGGACATCTTTTTGTGTATACCCGAGCGGCGCACCGCTGGCCACCCGAATTTGTTCCCGGACAATGTCAATCCCCGTTACCATTTCGGTAATCGGATGTTCAACTTGGAGCCGCGTATTCATTTCAAGGAAGTAAAATTCGCCGTTTTCATACAAAAATTCGATTGTTCCCAAGTTGGAATATCCGATTTTTGTCATCGCGGAACGAACGATTTCCATAATTTTTTCACGCTGTGTTTTGTTCAATGCCGGAGACGGTGATTCTTCCAACACTTTTTGGTGTTTCCGTTGTAAAGAACAATCGCGTTCTCCCAAACAAACAACATTACCGTAATTATCCGCCAACACCTGAATTTCGATATGACGCGGCGTTTGCAGATATTTTTCCATATAAACCATGTCATTGCCGAAAGACGTTTTGGCTTCCAGCTTTGCCGTATTGTAAGCTTCCACCAACTCGTCTTCGTTATGAGCCACTTTCATGCCTTTTCCGCCGCCGCCGGCAGCAGCCTTGATAATGACGGGATACCCGATTTGTTCGGCAATAATTTTAGCCGCATCTACCGTCCGAACGTCTCCGTCCGATCCCGGCACAACCGGTAATCCGGATTGAATAGCCGCCGCTTTGGCCTGAACCTTATCACCCATCATGCGAATCATCTTCGGGCTGGGGCCGATCCATGTAATTCCGTGCGCTTCGACCATTTCGGCAAAGTCTGCATTTTCAGACAGAAATCCATAGCCCGGGTGAATAGCGTCCGCCCCCGTAATCATCGCCGCACTGATAATCGCCGCTTTGTTTAAATATGAATCGCGCGCCGGCGCCGGACCGATGCAAACGGCTTCGTCCGCCAAACGAACATGCATGGCATCCGCATCTGCCGTCGAATGAACGGCAACCGTCTTAATCCCCATTTCCTTACATGCCCGGTGAATACGCAGCGCAATTTCTCCCCGGTTGGCAATTAAAACTTTTTCAAACATCTTTTATTCCAATACAAACAAAGGTTCGTTAAATTCAACCGGCGTACCGCTTTCAACCAAAATTTGAACAATTTTTCCGGCTTTTTCGGCCTTAACCGGGTTAAATGTTTTCATTGCTTCAACCAAACACAACGTTTGACCGGGGCCGACCAAATCCCCGACGCTGACAAACGGAGCCGAGTTCGGATCCGCCGACAAATAAACAACCCCGACCATCGGCGATTTAACCGTGTTGGCCGGTGCTGCCGGTTTTTCCGCCGCGGGAGTCGGAGCCGCTGCAGGCGCCGGCACGGCCGCAACCGCCGGAACAGCCGCCGCTTCGACTTTAGACGAAACGCGAATCCGCGTATCACCGGATTCATATTCAATTTCCGTCAATTTGTGTTCATGCAACAAGTCAGCCAAATCGGCAATCGCTTTTTTATTAATCGTTTCCATCGTTTTCTTCCTTACCGTTAATAATGTTTTGATGAAAGTTATATCTGAATTTTAAACGAATTGCAAGCAGCAATCCATCAATTTTTATGACACTTTTGTTATATTGTTTGCGGCCAATATTTTCAAAATTTCGCCGTTCACGAACATTTCGCGCAAATCCTCGCCCATGCCGATGAGCCGGCCGGCAATGAAAAGCTGCGGAATAACCGCCCGCCCCGTATATTCTTTCAAACAATCCAACAAGCTGATTTCTTCCATCAAGTTATAACTTTTATAATCAATTTTGTATGAATCCAAAAACTGAACAACCATCGCCGACGTACAGCATCTGGGAAACATCGGCGTCCCGTTCATGTACAAAACGACCTGATCCGTTTGAATGTCATTTTCAATTCGTTTAAAATTGATGTTGTCTGTCATGCAAAACCTATTTATACTCTGATTTAAGAAAACATTAGCACACTCAAAAGGAGATGTCGATGGAAATTATTTTTCAAAATGCGCTCGCGTTTTATAAAAAAGGCCAATCGGAAGAAGCGGCACAGCTGTTAAGACAAGTTTTGGAAATGAATCCGGCACATGCCGACAGCCTTTATTTTTTGGGTATTATTGCGATGGACAAAGGCGCTTTTGACGTCGCGCTCGACTATTTGGACAAAGCCCATTTGCTGGCGCCGCAAAATCCGGACTATATTTTCAGTTTAGCTGTCGCGCTCCAAGAAACGGGGCGTTTATCCGAAGCGCTTTCTTATTTCGAGCAGATTGCGCATTTACCGGAAGCTCAAAACAGCATCGGCAATATTTATCGCGCGCAAGGAGATAACTTAAAAGCGATGGCGGCATTTGATCGAGCACTTCAACTGGATTCGAACATGATGTGGGCGATGGTCAATAAAGCCGTTCTGTTGCGCGACACGGGCCAAGATAAAGAAGCTTTGGCGCTTTTGGAAAAAGCGACGCAAACGGATGCTTTTTTCTCCGGCGCATGGCATCAATTGGGCGTTCAACAGCAAAAAACGGGCGATCCGGATGCAGCGTTGCTCTCGTTTGAAAAAGCATTAAAGCTTCATC
>CALXTZ010000087.1 GCA_944391545.1 uncultured Alphaproteobacteria bacterium | reverse complement strand
AGCATGATTTGACCGTTTTCCTGCATCGTTGACAAGATTTTTAACAACTCGTCCGGAAAAATGGAATGCGTGTGTTGTAATAAGTCCGTCAAAGAAGCCGGATTTTGTTGTAATCGTTTTAAAACAGCGCGTTCAACAAGTTCATTATACGTGTTCGTTGGCATGTGATAATCTCCTGATTAAAGTATCGTTGTGGCGGATTTTGGTTTGAAACCGAATGTTCATTTCTCGGATCCAGCTTTTTAAAGCAACATATTGGTTTTGAGCTGCCAGATCTTTGTACCGGCCGGCATTAACCGCATACTTGTAAATTTCAAGCGGAACCATCTTTAACGGAAAATCCGGGCCGATTTCCGTTTGGATGCGATCCAAAAAATGACCGATGCGTTTGTCTATTTGATCAACGTCCGGCGTCGTTAAAGTGACATAAGCGTACTGATCAAACCCGATTTGCGTCAGTTGCTTTAATCGGCGCATTTGTTCGTCAAAGAAAGACAGGTTTGTGCGCGTATTAAAAGCTGCCGACACGGCATCAAAGCCTTTTAAGCACCCGACGCGGGCGTATCCCGGTCGAGAACGCATATAATCCATTTGGTCGGCTGTCATGGTTTGGAAAAACAGATCGGTGCTTAAATTATCATCCGTCCATATAAAATGCGATTTTTCCATGCCGAGTTCCTGGCGGCTTTGTAAAAACCACAGATTATATTCGGGAACCAAGTCCGGTTGCCCGCCGCTTAAGACAATGACACGCGGCTGATTTTCCGCTCGTGCTTTTTCCAAAAGATCTTTCGGCGAGCAAAAGTCAGAATGTTTCGGATGTCCGGCGCGTAGTTTTTTGTCGACAAAACAATACCAACAATTAATATTGCACACGGACAACTGAAACAGCTGAACGGGTAACACTTCGGGGATTGGTATGTTAAAATAGGTGCAAACCGGCAAGTGGGGCAGCGGATTGTCAATCCAATTTTCGCTCGGATGCAGTTTAAAGTGATGAATGCGTCCGAAATCGCCGCAGTTAGACGGTAAAGTCATGTCCTGCTGCTGGGTCGAATGTTCGAAACGGCTCATCCTGATTTTCTTATGAGTAAAATCAATCGCGCGTTGACGCAATAAATGATCGTTATTCATCTGGTATTCCTCTTCAGTTTTTTTATCGCTTCTGCCAAACAAGTGTTACACCTATTCGTAGAAACTGGATTTAACGATACATTCTAAAGTTAAAAAAGTCAACTTTCGGTTTAGCTGAATTAAGATATAAAATAGCGGTTTATGCACATGAACATATATTTTTATTAAAATAACATATTGAAATAAAATAAATGAATTATATAAATGCGGGATAAGCAGTATATATTAATAGTTGAGTTTTTTTGTTAAAATATAAAAAAAGACCCCTGCCGGAAAGCAGGGGTATTTGAAGAATCGACTCGTTTAAAATTCGGTTTTAAAGACAACGCCGATGGTGTGACCGTCGCCGTGTGCATTATTTTGGCCGTTGTCTTCGAATGTGTATGAAAAGAAAGTTCCGACAGCGGCATTCGGCAGAACATACGCATATAAAGCCGTTTCGGCATACCATTTTTTAGATTCCCAAAGTTCGTCATAGTGGTAATGCATGGCGGCATCCAAAGCAATAGGGCCGGTTTTTTTGTAAAGCCCGACGGCAGCGTCATATTTGGGATTGTTGTCAGCGTATTTGCTCATGGCGATCGGGACTTCGACAAAGGCCGACGCATAGGGCAGGATAAACCCAAAATCGTATCCGCCTTTCAATAAGGCGTTAAAGGCTTTGTAAGCACCTTTATCATGATGTGTTTCTTTTTGGACGTAAAGCACGCGTGCTTGAGCATAAAAATCGTTTTGACGATATAAATCGTACGTAGCGCCCATTTGCCAATCGATGTTGGTGTCTTCCCCGTCCGAAACGGACGTGCCGTCGTATTTCAAGCGATTCCACGCATTGGAAATTTGTGCTTCGACAGCGACTTTCGGCGCAATTCCGTAGCTGAAATTTTGTGAAACGATTATGTCGCGCGTGCGGTAATCGGCAAATCCGTTGACCATGTCTTTTACATGGAATTTTTCATAAGCAAACCGTGTATCGGAAGCTGTTTTGCCGACCGGCGCCAGGTAAAAAGGGTGCGTGATTTCCGCTGCGGCGGACAACGGGAAAGCCATCAAAAGGGCAGTCAATAAAAAGTATTTCATATCGGTCTCCTTCATAAAATCATATGCTTATCTTAAAGCCGGTTTCGGGGAAGTCAAGAAAATCCTTGAAAACAAATTTTTTCTTTTGCATTCCAATTCTTTTTGGTATAAAATCTGTTTTTATGTAAAAAAGTACAAACGAATAAATTATCGAAGCGACAACAAAATGATGAATAAGTGCATGAAAAATAAAGATAATTTAATTGTAAAAACTTCCTCTGTCGGGGGGGGGGGGGTATAGCTCTTTCTGTCAAGCGGATCAATCGATCCTAATTGTTCAAAAGGGTTTTCAGCATCCGGAAAAACAACACAAAAATCAAATTAATCAACAGAACCGTGTGGCGCAGCGGGAGGTTGCCTTTCATATCGGCGGGGCGCACCCCCGTACCCCTTCGCCCCGCCGATGGTCGATGCCGTTTGGGATGTCTTCCCAATGTCGAATTGGCCGTTCGGAACAATCGGATTGCATGGGGCATTTTTCTTTTTCCTTCGCCGCACCGAAAAGTTTTGTTCGTGCGACAGAAACCGCTTTTCCCCCAGCCGCGCCGCGCGCCCGAAGAATTTCGGCGTGGCCGGAGCCTGAACACAATATCGGAGGTTCGCATCCCCGCGCCCTATTGTCGCGTCACGCCCAATCGGGCCGGACGCTGTTGGAGCAACTGGCCGTATTGGCGATTATCGCGGTTTTGGTGATAACGGCTTTGGCCGGGTTTATTTATGCGCGCAACAAAGTGATGGCCAATCGAATTTTGTCGGATGTATCGCTGGCCTATATGGATGCGTCGGAACAAGAACGAGCTGTCGGAAATTATCCGATTTTGTTTACGCCGGAAAGCGGTCTGTTCATCGAAACGGAGAGGCAAGAAACCGCGTCGGGAAAACGAACGGATTTGGTGAGGGTCGATGGCGTTCGTTCTTCGGTTTGTAAAATTGTGTACCAAATGATACAGGACAGTTCGTTTGTTTTGTTGGATTGGTCGGGGGAAGCACAAGATTACGTTGAATTCACCTCGTGTTCAGACAGGGATAACACAATGGTTTTTGCGTATGGAAAGGACATCGGTTGTATGTGTCCTGAACACGGAACGTGTTATTTAAACGCCGGATGTGTTTGTGATTTTGGATACGTAAAAACGGAAAACGGGAATTGCGAGGAAATCATTTGCCCCGTTGTGAAAGAAATTGAAGACATTACGGATGAATATTGTTGTGTGACAGCGAACGGGGAATGGAATGGTTTTTGTTATTGTCCGGAGGATTATTACTTTAACGGCACGTCATGTGTTCCGGGTCAAGGGTTTTGCGTGTATGCGTACGAACCGCCATCCGGCAACGGGTATTATGCCGATTGCGCGTATACCTATCAAGAACCGATCGGTGGGGGATATTATGCCGAATGCAGCTATACTTTTTCTGAAACCGTATCGGCGGACAATGAACGCACGGCCTCTTTGACGGCGGGAAGGACTTGCCCGTCTGGTCAATATTGTATTTTGCGGTGGACGGATACGGATTGTGGCAGTGCTCTTCCGGCCGAGGGTGCCCCGACCCTTTACGGACGGTGTGCGACGCTGTCTACCTCTTACAACCAATGCCGCCAACATGAGGAAAATGCAACGCCGACCCTGACACAAACGGAAAGCTGCCCATCCGGTCAATATTGTATTTTACGATGGACGGACGCGGATTGTGGCAGTGCTCTTCCGGCCGAGGGGGCACCGACGATTTACGGACGGTGTGCGACGCTGTCTACCTCTTACAGCCAATGCCGCCAGTATGAAGAAAACATCGTGCCGTCGGTTTGGGCGCGTCGTTCTTGTGATGATAATCAATATTGCCGATTGAATTGGTCAAGCGACACGTGCAATACGTTGCCGGCCGAGGGAGCGGATTTATTGTACGGCGTGTGCTTGGCATTGAATAAAACGTCACCTTTGGTCTGTCCGGTGGAATAAAAAAAGAAGGAGAATAAAATGAAGAAGATTGTATGGTTAATTGTTTTGAGTTTGTTGGCGGCAACGCATGGGTATGCGGCATGTGCGGAAGGGACGGAAATCACGGGTAAAAACGGCCACGTTTATTGCAAAAGTAATGTTTCGATGAACTGGTATACGGCGTTTGCGTGGTGCGAAGCCCAAGGACGGACTTTGGCGACGATGGAGCAAATGTGTGACATTGATGAAACGCACAAATGGGACGGGAATTTTGGGGCAGGTAAGTGTTTGAATTTGGTCGGGGTTTTTTCTGAAAACCAATACGTCTGGTCAGCCATTCCCTACGGTTCCACTCTTGCCTTTAACGTTCATCTCTCTTCGGCGAGTGTGACCAACTACCGCGATCGTACGAGCAGCTACTACGCCCTGTGTTGGTAGCGGTTGTCCCAGCTTTTATACCTTCAATCCGTCCCTTTCAAGGGCGGATTGGGACTTGACGGGCTGCATTTAAAAGCAGCCCGTCCGCGTTTCTATCCTTTTTAACCATTTGGCACAACGACCGTCGGCGCCCAATCAAACTGAACATAGGCTTTCTTTTCCGCTTCAAAGAAAAAGAAGAAGAGGGCTGATGCCATGATAAAAGTTAAAAGAGCAAATATTATTTTCATGATAAAGAAATAGGTTCTTTCCTATCTGTTTGCAAGGAGAGAGGAAATCTCTTCTGTGGCATTGTCATTCCCGCAAGCGGGTTCCTTTCCGCTACGCGAGCCAACGCTTGACGGACATCCGTCCGTATCAGTCGTTCGGCCTCTTCCCAACTCCCAATAAAAAATCCCCGCTACTTTGGCAGGGATTTATTTGTTGGTAGGCTTATAAGAGATTGTCATTCCCGCAAGCGGGTTCCTTTCCGCTGATGCGAGCAAACGCTTGACGGACATACGTCCGTATCAGTCGTTCGGCCTCTTCCCAACTCCCAATAAAAAATCCCCGCTACTTTGGCAGGGATTTATTTGCTGGTAGGCTTATAAGAGATTGTCATTCCCGCAAGCGGGTTCCTTTCCGCTGACGCGAGCAAACGCTTGACGGACATACGTCCGTATCAGTCGTTCGGCCTCTTCCCACGCTCCCCACAAAAAATCCCCGCCACTTTGGCAGGGATTTATTTGTTGGTAGGCGGTAAGAGATTCGAACTCCTGACCCTCTCGGTGTAAACGAGATGCTCTAGCCAGCTGAGCTAACCGCCCGATATGCGGGTATCCTATCGGGATTTATTTTCCTTGTCAATAAAAAAATACGGTTTTCTTTTTCTTCCGGCTTTAAACCGAAATAATCAAAAAAAACAGCGGTATCTGCTCCGATAAAGCCCCTGTTGCAGCCCGGCAC
>CALXTZ010000086.1 GCA_944391545.1 uncultured Alphaproteobacteria bacterium | reverse complement strand
TATAAAAGGAAAACCTGCAGGGGAAGCAGACGGGTGTTGTTTGAACTGTTTGGGAGAGGCCATTCCTCAAGCATATTGGGATGGATCGTCCGGGCAGTGTTGTTTTACGACGGTTTCTGAAGTTAAAGGCAAAGAAGGGACCTATCATTGTTGTGAGGAGCAAGGGGCCGGTGCTTATTACGGTGGAACGTATACAGGCATTCAGTGTTGTTCGGATAATATTATTCGTGCCAGTAAAACCCCTGACGAAACGACATATCAGTGTTGTAAGGGTGTAGAATATCTTCAATATGAGTATGATGGATATGGGTATTACGCTTGTTGTGAGGGAGAAGTTTATTCCGATAGATATGGCGGAGAAGCATGCTGTTGGAATAGTGATAATTCAGACCCTTATAACTATAGTGGGGTAAAACATAATAAATTGGTTTATCTGTTGGACTCTAATAAAAATCAAACAAGCGAACAAATTTGCTGTCCGACAGAAAAAGTTGAGTGGAATAGTGACACGGGGAAATATGAAGTCGTGGGAGTTTTAGAACCTCAATTTGGGCATTATGATGGTTCATATAAGTGTTGCGACGGAACACCTTATAAAGGTGGTTATCCGGATCATGTGCATTGTTGCCCGAAAGGAGGAACCGTTTTTAAGGATGTCGCTCCTTATGGTGGATATAATGCAACAGAAATTTGCTGTGAGGCCGGAACTACTTATTATTCATATATGGGGGGATGTGCGGAAAATCCGACGAAAGAAGAAGGTGGCGGAAAATGTTGTCCGATCGGACATAAAGCCTCTTCTTTTGACGGGTGTTGTGAAAATGAAACAGATATTGTCGTCAGTTATACATGGGCTCATGGAGGCCATTGTAGTGCCGGGTATGGTACGGTATGCTGTCCTCCGGGGTATTACGGTGGGTCTCAACATCGACAAGGTGGCGGGGTTAACATTATTAAATGCTGCCCTGAAGGTGTCGACGAGGAAACTTGTATCAATTCCGATATTGGTATAGTAAAATCTTCCGTATACGGGTAAAAAATGTACACTTGCGAAATTATAAAAAACAAAATATTTTAAGTTAATACACATAAACGGTTTAAGTTTTATCAAAAAACCTTTGCATTTTTGCGAAATGCGGTTATAGTGTGCTTATTTGTTAATAAAGTATTAAGAGGTTTTTATGTTGATAACATCTGCTATGGCTCAAGCAGCGACACAACCGGCAGCGCAGGAAGCTGTCGGGTCTTTTTCCGGCATGCGGACATTTGTTCAGCTGGCGTTAATTTTCATTATTTTTTATTTGTTCTTGATTCGGCCGCAACAAAAACGGGCCAAGGCGCATGAAAAAATGTTGAATGCGATTCAAAAAGGCACGCAGGTGGTCGTCGGCGGTGTTGTCGGTAAAGTTGTACAGGTTTTAAATGAACAGGAAGTGTTGGTTGAAGTTTCAACCGGCGTTCAGGTTAAAGTGCTGCGTCCTTATATTTCGCAAGTGATTTGTGAAATGGACGTGATTGAAGAGTCGTCAAAACGCAAATCAGAAAAGGAATAAAAAATGTTTGGTTATCCGAAATGGCGTGCTTGGACAGTTATTGTTATTTCTGTCTTTGGTCTTATTTTTAGCATCCCGAATTTTTTGCCCAAATCCGTTTATGAAAAGGTACCGAAATCGGTTCAGGAATGGTGGCATCCGATGACGCTCGGGTTGGATTTGCAGGGCGGATCCAGTTTGTTGTTGGAAGTGCAAGTTAACGATTTAGTCAATGAACGATTGGCCGGGCTGATGGATGCGACACGAACGGGGTTGCGTGAAAAACGAATTAAGTTCGCTGGTTTGGCTGTGCAAGATGGTGTTATGAAAGTCAAAATTTTGGATTCGTCCGATTTGTATGCGGCCAAAACATTAATCCAAGATCAAGAAAAAAATACGTACGATGTAGCGATGGACGGCAATGAATTGCGCGTGACGTACACGGATGCGGCTTTGACGGCGCTGAAAGCCAAAGCTGTGGAACAATCAATTGAAATTGTGCGTCGCCGGATTGATGAGCTGGGAACGAAAGAACCCTCTATTCAACGGCAAGGTTCCGATCGAATCGTTTTACAATTGCCGGGTGTCCAAAACCCGGCGGAAGTGAAGGCTTTGTTGGGTAAAACCGCAAAGATGACTTTCCATTTGGTGGACGAAGAAACAACAATCCAAGATGCGCAACGCGGTAAAATCCCGGCCGATTCCATGTTAATGACCGGAGATGAATATCTGGTTTTGAAACGAGCAGTCGTTGTCGGCGGCGGTAATTTGACGGATGCTTCCGTCGGATATGGTGAACGCGGGGAACCGGTTGTTAAATTTTCGTTTGACGGTTCGGGCGCCAAAGCGTTTGCCAAAGCGACGCGTGAAAACGTTAATCGTCGGTTAGCCATTGTGTTGGATGATGAAATTATTTCTGCTCCGGTCATTAACGGTCCGATTACGGGCGGAGAGGGCGTGATTACAGGTAACTTTACGCTTGAATCGGCCGGAAACTTGGCAATGATGTTGCGTGCGGGGGCTTTGCCGGCACCGTTGGAAGTCATTGAAGAACGGGTTGTCGGGGCTGGTCTCGGAACAGATTCCATTCATGCCGGGGCGATGGCTTGTGTCATTGGGTCTGTTTTGGTATTCGTCTTTATGTTTGCTGTCTATGGACGGTTTGGTATGTTTGCCAATATGGCTTTGGTTGTTAACGTTTTGTTGCTGGTGGCTTTGTTAAGCGCGTTGAATGCGACTTTGACTTTGCCGGGATTGGCCGGTATTGCTTTGACAATCGGTATGGCCGTGGACAGCAACGTGTTGATTTACGCCCGGATGCGTGATGAAGCTAAATTAGGCCGGTCTCCATTGCAAATTATCAATGCCGGATTCGAAAATTCATTTTCGGCGATTTTCGATGCTCAAATTACTACATTGTTTGCGGCGATTGTGTTGTTCTTTATGGGATCCGGTCCCGTTAAAGGTTTCAGCGTGACGCTCGGCATCGGTGTTGTGACCTCTTTGTTTACGGCGGTGATGATTACTAAATTCCTGATTATGATTTGGTATACCATCAGAAAACCAAAATCCATTCAAATATAGGACGGTGAAAAATGATAAATCTTGTAAAATTAATGGAACCTTCCAAAATGATACACTTTATTGCGCAAAGCAAGTATGCTTTTATCGCATCCTTGATTTTAATCGCAGTTTCTGTCGGTTCTTTGGCGATGAAGGGCTTGAATTACGGCATCGATTTCAGAGGCGGTATTTTGATCGAAGTCGAATCGTCCGAAGTCATTGATATGGCGGACATGCGGTCTAAAATCGAGCAATTGAATTTCGATGAAGTCAATTTGCAATCTTTGGGAACGGCCGGGACGGAAATGATGTTGCATGTGTTGGTCGATACGGCCGATGAACAAGCGCAAAACAAAATCGTCAATCAATTAAAAGAAACGTTGGGGCCGAATATGGAATATCGCCGAATTGAAGTCGTAGGACCGAAAGTCGGTGCCGAATTGTTCAGAAAAAGTATTTTAGCTTCCATCTGTGCGTTGTTAGCCATTTCGATTTACATTTGGTTTCGGTTTGAATGGCAGTTTGCTTTGGCGTGTTTGATTGCGTTAGCGCATGACCTGATTTTAACGGTCGGGTTGTTTTCCGTTTTCGGATTGGATTTCAATATGACGGTGATTGCGGGGCTTTTGTCTTTGGCCGGTTATACAACCAACGATAAAGTCGTGAACTTTGACCGTGTGCGCGAAAATTTAAAATTATATCGTAAAATGCCGATTCCCGAATTGTTGGATAAAAGCATGAACGAAACGCTGTCTCGGACGATTTTGACGTCCATCACGACGATGTTGGTATTGATTATCCTGTTGATGATGGGCGGGCCGACATTGTCCGGATTTTCGATTTGTCTTTTGTTCGGGATTATCGTCGGGACGTACTCTTCGTTGTACATTGCCGTTCCGTTATTGCAGTTTTTCGATATTCGCAATGTGGGGGCGAAGGCTGGTGAAAGCGGGCCTTATGCCGAGGCGGCGAAGTTTGAAATGCAAGCGAAAAAGTTACCGCTTAAAAAATAAGATAAAGGCGCTGATATCAGCGCCTTTTTTATGAATTTGACAAGTTTCCTCTTTTCTGATATACTCTTTTACCAGACGAGGAAAAAATGTCTATTTATCATTTCTTTTTTGAAACAGGAGCCGGCATGTAGTTTTTACACGCAGGTTTGTTTATGCGGGAAAAAAGCTTTTCATTTGTAAAGGTTCTCGCGAAAGAAAAGACGAAGAGTCTGATTTTGTTTCACAATAAAAAGAAAGAACAATGTTTTTAACACCCTCTTTTGAAACCCTTTACGGGGACAGTCGGACCAGCCGGCTGATTTTGCGCAAGCATCCTGTGACACAGCAGCATGCGCAAACGGTTTTTGAAGCGATTGAGCGCAATAAGTTATTATTGATGCCGTGGTTGACTTGGGTCAAAGAGATCCGCGGCGTTCAAGATGTCTATGAATTTTTGGAAAAAAGCCAGGCGCGTTGGGAAAATGAAGAAACCGCCGAGTATGGGATTTTTTTAAAGGCAGACGGTCATCGGCCGGAAACATTTATCGGCTGTATTTGTGTCGAGCGGTTAAATTTTCATGATGCCTGCGGCGAGGTTGCTTATTGGCTGGACAGTTTATATACCGGGCACGGATACATGGTCGAAGCGGTTCATATCATTGAGAATGCCTTTTTCGGCGGGTATTTTAACCGGCTTATTATCGCTTGTGACAGTGCCAATGCGGCTTCTGCGCATGTTGCGGAAAAAGCCGGATTTATTTTGGAAGGCGTCGAACGGAAAAGTTGGTTCATGGATTATTTCAATGATTACCGAGATGCGAAAATTTATTCTAAACTGCGTTCGGATTGGTTGGCCGAGCAGGAACAGAAAATTTATGCTTCAGATTGACAAAAGCCGATTTTTTATCTATTTCTTTTAAAGAAAGTGAGTTTGATCTATGGAAAATATGTCGATGAAAACCCTGACGTGGGCGGAGATAGCCCTTTATGTAACGCTTTCTTATTTTTTAATGAGAAGCTGTGTTCAGCCTGTTTCATCGCATGCTGTTTTTACCAAAGGAAAATCATTTTCGAATACGGCTGTCGAAAAAGTGCGCGAATAGGTGTTTTTGCGGATTAGACAACGTTTTTGTCATAAAAAAAATGAATTTTTTCTTTTGTTTTGAAAAAAAATAGGTTACCTTATAACAATAGTTTTGGTGTTTTTTATAAAGGTAAACGTTAAATGGCAGAAGTAATTATTGAACCAAACGATGAATATGACATCCTTCAGAATGAAGAGAATGAAATTCTAATTGCTTTGCGTGCTCGGATGGGTGGCGTTGAAACACCGCGAATGTTGTATGACGGGCAAGATAAAATCCTGTTTTACCGCAATGAAGATCAGACGATTGTTTTTGATCAGATTATGCCGGATGTGGCTGCGGCGATTATGCAGGTTGATAAAGTGTTGTTTGTCGAAGTTCGGGACGAAGCCATTGTTCGGGAATATATGGTTCCTCTTCAAAAGGTGCCGCGTATTCCAACCGTTAAAGACTAGAAATAGATCGGTTTAAAAAAGAGGCTCTTAAAAAGCCTCTTTTTTTATGGTTCGAACGTAACACTACCTGCGTAAGCAGGTAGATGTAGACATACC
>CALXTZ010000085.1 GCA_944391545.1 uncultured Alphaproteobacteria bacterium | reverse complement strand
AACACGTTTGTCTTTTCTTATGACGGTTTGTCCGTCGGAAAACCGTCAAGCGGTGTTGATCCGATTGATTGTAATTGTTCCGGCTGTCAAAGTTGCGAAAGCGGAACCTGCCAAGACAATGATAATTTGTGCGGGCCCAAAGAAGTTTGCAGGTCAAAGGTTTGTCAATGTGCTTCTGGATATACGGAGTGTCTAGGTAGTTGTTATACGACTTGTCAAGAAGGTTTTATAAGAGACCCTGTCACTTGTGATTGTGTTTGTGAACCTCAAGAATGTCCGGAAAATGCAACTTGGAATACGACAACCTGTTCATGTGAATGTGACAAAGATTATGATATGTGTGGTGGGACATGTCATCCTCAATGCAGTGGTTCTGGAATGACTGGCTCCCGAGACCCAGATACTTGTGCCTGTACGTGCATTGAAGGCACGAATGCTGATACTTGTGCTTGCCCCGAAGGATATATCTATATCGAAGGGCAATGCCAAAGTTTTGAATGCAGAGATGGAACAACTGGATTAACCTTCGACTGTTTCATCAATGGGAAATTGTGCGGACAACATTGTAAAAATGATGGTAGTTTTTGTCGATGGGGAACCTGCAATCCTGATTATTGCAACAATATTTCAAGTTCTTCATATGTTGTCACTTCTACTTGGGGTGGTTGTCAAGTTGAAGATAGACTTTGTTTCCCTATGAGTAATGAGAATCAATCTTTCTCTTACTGGCGTTGTAGAGATAACGGTTATGACTGTTGTAATGCGTTTAATATATTTGGAAAATGTACAGAAGGTTCTTGTTATGAAAATCCATGTATGGCATACAATGCTATTTTTGAACAGAAAGTAGCATACTATTGGAAAGGATGCACATTTAATGAACAATTACATTGTATCCTCGCTAATGATGAACGAACAAAATGGAAGTGTTTTATTAATGGAATAATGTGTAATGCATCTTGTGACGATCCTCTCAATTGTAAAGGATGTGAACTCAATATGTGTTTAGACAATGCACAATATGACCCTATCAGTCAAATGTGTATGAAGGATGGTATTTATTGCGATAGTTCTGCAATCTGTTATTTTGATAATCAAAAGATAAAAAAATGCGGTGATAGATGTCTAAACGATCAATTTGCCTCTTGTTATGATGGCTTATGCTCTAATAATTGTCCTAATGGAACTTCTTTTACTTATATTCCTATAATCAATTATGGAGGTTGTCTCAATTCAAATGGAATTAGCTGTATTCCTGGAACAAGTACTTATCAGACACGATGTTATTATAATGGACAAGCTTGTGGAGCTATTTGTCAACTAGATGGTACGAATTGTGAAATTGTTTATCTACCAGAATGCTCCAGCAACGGAAAATGTGTTTACGGATATCCAGTGACGCCAGACTGTACATGCGATACTAATCCTTCTGCCTCTGTTGGTGATTATTGTTGTGCTCCTGGTCATACATTTACAAATGGCGGCTGTACACTGATTGACTGTCCAGATGGACAAGTAGCTGATGAGGGCGGGTTTTGTAAGACTGCTTGTAAAAACAATGCTGAAGTCTTAGATTGCATCTGCTCTGGAACAACGCATACAAATCAATTCAATGCTAAAATTTGTTGCGAAAGTGGATATACCTGGAATGAAAATACTCAAACCTGTCAATAAAAAAGCGGGTTTAAAACCCGCTTTTTTCTATTTAGAACTAACAGGTCCGATCAACATTCCCATTGACTTACCTTCCAGTTTCGGTTCTTGTTCCACCTTACCGAGTGTTGCCAACTCTTCTTTAATTCTATTTAAAACATCCAATCCCTGATCCTGATAAGACATTTCACGACCCCGGAATTTCAATGTAAACTTAACTTTATTACCGTCTTCCAAAAAACGACGCGCACTTTTTAATTTCACTTCAAAATCGTGCGTATCAATCATAGGAGTCAATTTTAATTCTTTGACCTCAACGATTTTTTGTTTCTTTTTCGCTTCATTTTTACGTTTTTGCAACTCATATTTATATTTGCCGTAATCCAATACTTTGCAAACACTTAAATTCCCGGCCGAAGAAATTTCAACCAAATCCAAATCAGCATCTCTTGCCTGTTGCAACGCTTCGCGCAAAGAAACAACACCGACATTCGTTCCATCTGCCAAGATTAAACGAACTTCTTTGGCAGTAATCCGTTCATTTGCTTTCGGCCCTTCATCAGGCGCCGGGCCAAAGCCATTATTATTTTCGATAACTATTGTAGCCTCCTATTATTGTTAAACACATGAAAAGGTGTCCTTTTCACTCAATAGAATACTTATTTTTTTGACAGAATCAAGGATTTTTATATATACTGCCTACATGAAATACATTCGAATGCTCTTTTGGGTTATTTTCTTGCTGCCGACTTTGGCTTTTTCACAAGACAAAGCACAAGATTTTGATGCCAATTGGATTCGGTTTGTTGAAGCATTGGATACCTTTGCAACGGAAACGCGGCAGAGCATTCAAGAGGCCCGAAACAAACCTCGAGCGGATTTAAGCCGTTTTGAATGGACAAATCTTTTATTTTGGGACGAACAAAATGTCAGTCCGCTGACGGGAACCCTCGGCAGCTCGCCGATGATTTCGACTCCGTTCGGTTCGCTCCAATTATTTACCGACGTTGTTGGCACACAAAATCGAGAGACAATTTACGGTGTCGTTGATGTTATTATCCAAAAGGGATGGACTATTGATAAACCTCTTTTTCAAATTCAAGAAACAAAAAATATTCAATCAGCTCAATTTTTCACTCCCACCATCCCGCCACTCAAAGAAAATATCAACAAACCCTATGTCGTTAATACCGTTTTTCCATTTTTATTGAAATTAAATCAGTCCGGACGCCCCGTTTCTTTATCCGTGACGGTTGAATTGAAAGCCTGTTCGAATGAAACATGCTTCACGCAATCATATCCGCTTTCTTTGGAACTGGACGGGTTAAGGGGCGAAACTTCTCCGTTTAAACCGTTTATTGCATCGGCATGGTCTTATTTACCGCAACCCGTTTCACTTGATCCCATTCCTATATACAGGGCTTCTGATGAAACATTATGGATAGATATTCCGAACAAATATGCGATTACAAACGCTGATTATATCTTATCATCCGATAGGCCGATAACCATCACGCAAGAGCGCGTTATCCGAACCGATCAAGGCACTCGCCTTATTTTAAAGACAAACCCGTCATTAAAAGACAAACCCGTCCGATTAACTTATACGGGATCAAACGGCCTGTGGACAATGTCAACACAAGCCCCGGCTGAAAAAGAGATCCCGCAAACGACGGCTGATTGTTCATGGTTTCAAACGGGATGGTTGTTTCTTATTGCGTCCCCGCTTTTGTGCTGGTTATTTTTGTGGCGGCCGAACAATGAATATGAAGTTCGTCAAAAAGCGCGCCAAACGTTGCTCGTTTTCATTCCGATGGGACTGGCGGCCGCTCTTTATTTCAGTCTGTTTCCGGTTTCTTACGGCGGTTTATTTTCATCGTTTTTCTGGATAAGCGCCTGTATTTTGATTTTTATCATAATGTATGTTCTGCCCCAAAAGCCGACACCGTTAACCTATGCCGTTTTAACCCTTATTGCGCCATTGACATATATCGAGCCTGTTTGGAACAATGCCGATTCCGGAATTGAAAAAGCACTGTTTTGCCTTTATTTAACCGGCATGGCTTGTTTGCCTTATCTTCTTTTTTATCTTTTCCCGTACGGAACCGTTCGTCTTTTCAAACAAACGAAAACGTGGTCGACTTGGCTCATTAAATTACCGTTGCTGGGTTGCGCATTGTGGTACGCCCTTATGGGAAGCGCTTTATTGATACATCAGCGAATAAATTGGCCGGTTTATTCTCCCGAAGCGGCACAACAATTGCTGGAACAAAATGAAATCATTTTAGTTTCCGTCGGGCCGAATTGGTGTGTAACGTGTACCTTAAACCGGTTGAATCTAACGTATGTCGGTGTAGCTAAAACCCTTCGACAACAAAACAAAATGACCCTGATGACGGCTATCAACAGCCCTTTGGCTCAAGACCAAGCTTATCCGCAAAATGTCATCATGACACAAGACTTTCCACACGGAGAAAAAGCCCCTGCGTTTATTCCCGACTACAGCATGCAAAAATTCTTTAAGATTTATTCAACTGCTCGATAAACTGCCGCGCCAAAGCATCAACACGTTCATTTTCGGCATGTCCGGCGTGGCCTTTGACCCAAGTCCATTCGATTGTATGTCGTGCGGACAAATCCAAAAGCTGTTGCCACAAATCCGCATTCAAAACCGTTTTTTTAGAAGCGTTTTTCCAACCCTTTGCAATCCATCCGGGTAACCATTGGGTAAATCCTTTCATGACATATTGGCTGTCTGTATAAAGGCGGATATGACAGGGTTGTTTCAGGCTTTTTAAAGCTTCAATCACGGCCGTCAGCTCCATCCGGTTGTTGGTCGTTAAAGCTTCTCCGCCGCTTAATTCTTTTTCTTGATTTTTATAGCGCAGCAAAACACCCCAACCGCCGGGACCCGGATTACCGCTGCATGCGCCGTCTGTATAAACATCGATTTCTTTCATACCAATAATATGGGAAATTTTTACACATTTTGCAATAAAAAAAGAAAAACCTCTTTCAAACGGGAAATTTTGGCCTATGTATTTTAAATACAAGCAAACCGGATAAAACAAAGCAAAATAGAACCAAGATTATAAACAAAACTCTTGTCTATAGACGAAAGATTATATTGATTTCAAATAAACACCCCTTATTTATCTTTATAGAGGAAAAAATATCACACTTTATTGCGATACTTTTTAAAAGTATCCAATAAAAGTAGGAGAAATCGATAAATTTGATTGAAAATTGCCAGTAAAGTAAATTTCACTTTCACCTTTAAAAGAAGACAATTGAAATCATGACAAACGAAACATTTAGTAAAACATTAGGAAGACGGATCAGAGAACTCCGTAAGATGAACGGGATGAGCCAGTTGGATCTCGCGAACGAAATGGATGTAACTTTGAATACAGTTTCCGGAATTGAGTGCGGTAAAACATCTCCGAAATTGGATACGCTTTACCGAATGGCTTTGGCACTGGAAATCGGATTGGAAGATTTCTTTTCTTTCCCTGAAGAATTTCCGAGAGATAAAAACGTTCGCAAGAAAGTTGAAAACCTGTCTCGTCAACTTTTATTGTTAGATGAACCCGTTTTAGTTCTTGAAAACGTTAACCTGATGTTGAAGATGAGAGACAGAAAATAAATTTTTAATTCTTTCCTCCAAGAAAAGGGCAGCCGTTTAAGCTACCCTTTTTTTAACGTCACCGACAAAAACGTTAAGCCACATGAACCTGCTTTTTGGGGCAAATTTTATCTTCACGGAACCAAACGCGTTCTTGATATTCACTTTGTTTGCCTTTGTTAAAATGGTTCAACGGGCGAAAATACCCCATCACACGCGTCCACACCTCACAAGGTTGCCGTTCTTCATCTGTTAAAATAACTTTTTCCATTTTCATATCTCCCTTCGTATCACCACATGTCTTATGATACGGCAAAATAGTTGTCAAATGTTTAACGAAAATAGTTATTGACAGAACAAGATTTGCGAATTAAAACTAAATTCATGAAGGAAAGGGAATAAATGATGAAATTCTTCAACCGGTTACCAGTCACCCCCCCCCCCCTCGACACAAGGATAACGGCCGTTTTCGGTCATTTTTAAGACAATTTAAATTAATCAAT
>CALXTZ010000084.1 GCA_944391545.1 uncultured Alphaproteobacteria bacterium | reverse complement strand
AAGAACTTTTTGCATAAAAAAAGAGGCCGTGTGGCCTCTTTCTTAAAATACTCTTTTCAACTTGTTTTTACGGAACCCAGTAAACCGTCAAAACCGGGCCGCCGAAAAAAGCATCCGATGTTCGGTTTTCACATGCTTGGGCCATCGCATCGCGCTGATTTTCCGGATCATTAAATGTATGACTCCCCACTTTCATCCTGTCAGAACCGTTCGGAACAGCCGATTGAACTGCTTTTGCGCACACAGAGTCCGGCAAATTAATTAAAGTTGCCGCTATGAACCGTCTGCCGTTTTCCTGAACCGTTCCCATATTCCACGCCGCGTCTTCATACGCTTTGTACACGCCCGTTTTACCGTTTTCTCCCTTGCAAAAAGCCGACGGAAGATCCGCATTTTGACACAACAGATTATAATTTTTGGAAAAGCCGGTTCGATAATCTTGATACGGACAGGATCCGCTTCCCATACATTTTTCAATCATTGAAAAACGAATATCATGGTAAAATCCTTCGGTCAGCATTTGCCGCCCCATGTTTATCGCTGATCGAATGCCGCTGATGCCGCCGATTGTCAAGGCGCCAGCTATTGCCAAAACCGCCAGCATTTCAACCATTGTTCTTCCCGTTTGTTTCATGAAACATATCTCCTTGTTTTAAAGATAAGAAGAAGTCATTCTAAAAACAAGTTTTTTTACATCGTACATAGAAATTTGACATCTTCTTTTATAAAAAACACCTTGACTTTTTGATGAAATAAAGCAACCTTAAACAAGATTAAAATGAAAGATAAAAAGATGAAACCTTTTCCACGTGTCCTTAAAAAATCACTTCCGCTGCTTCACAGAGCCTATTTATTTTTAAAACCGGCCTACTGGCGGTTAAGAACGCCGGCTCAAAAAAGATTCGACACGCGGTTGCAATACATCTTTGTCGGATGTTGTATCGGCGTCTTGTTGGTTGCATCCGTTATTCCGGCTGCCAATAAGCTGATTTCTTATTCTTTGGATAAAAAAGAAACATCTGTTTTAACCCAAAAAGAACCGGCACCCGTTCCGCAACTGCCCAAAACTCCGGAAGAACAATTGCTTTTCAATATCGAAACGGGGAAAATCAAGACGATTTCGCTGGCGTTAACCAAAGGCGAAACACTCTCGGGATTGTTAAAGCGCGCAGATGTTTCCATGAAAGAAGCGCTCCAAACGGCCAAAGCGTTGGAATTGGTTTTAGACATTCGCAAACTGCGCCCGGAACAGGTATTTGAATTATATTTCAGCGAAGACAATACGTTTTACGGATTACGCATGGAAACCCGGCAAGGCGATTTAGTGTCTGTTTTTAAAGATGTCGATGGTGTTTTTATTCCACAAGCCAAAGAAGGAAAAATCGTTTCCGAAATGGTGCAGGTCGACGGCATTGTCAAAACAAGTTTTGCCCAAGCGGCTGACGAAGCCGGCATTCCGAAAGCTATTTCGGCACAAGTGACACAAGCTTTGGACGGAGAAATTGATTTCAGAACGGATTTAAAGGCCGGCGCGCCCTTTCAAGTCATTTACGAAAAAAAAGTCACGGAAACCGGGCGAGAAGTCGGGAAAAGCATGCTCCAGTTTGTTTCTTTGACGGCCAACAATAAAGTTTACAACCGATACTACTTCGTCGATGCAGCCGGTAATCCGGGATTTTACAATGAATATGGAGAAAGCGCTCCCAAAACATTAATGAAACGGCCTTTGGGTCGCGGCCGGATTTCTTCACCGTTCGGCATGCGCCGCCATCCGATTTTAAAATATCAAATTCATCATTCCGGAACGGATTTCCCGGCACCGCTCGGAACACCTATACCGGCCGGCGGAGACGGTGTCATCGTTCAAAAGGGATGGAATGGCGCGTACGGAAAATATATTAAAATAAAACACACCAATACCTATTCAACGGCTTACGGACACATGAGTCGGCTGAACGAAGATCTGCATGTCGGGTCTTATGTCAAACGCGGAGAAATCATCGGATATGTCGGATCAACGGGTCGGTCAACGGGGCCGCATCTGCACTACGAAGTCATTAAAAACGGAAAACAGGTTAATCCGTTAAATACATACACGATTCCCAAACGCTCTTTAAAAGGCGACGCGCTCGCCAAGTTCAAAGAACGGGCAGGACAGATTAATCCGGCTTATCGGGATCCGGCAAAAATATCCCCTAATACGCAATAGGATCCGCAACGGAAACGTGCATTTTTTCCATTTCCTGTTGAATTAAAATTTCGGGATCCAATTCTTCCAAAGATTTAACGCGTTCTTCTTGAACCGAATCTTCTTCGGTTTCTTCAACCTCTGTTTCATCATCCAATTTTAAGCCCTCTTCGGTCAACAAAGACGGTTCATCTTTGAATTTTTTCTCCCAAGCGATGATGTATTGCGTAATTAAACCGCGCATAAAATCTTTATCCGCAACTAATTCTTTCATCCGTTTTTCAAAAAAATCTTTATGCATCCCGGCGCACGGGCCGACTTGTGAAAAGGCCATGAAAATGTTCGGATTTCGGAAAACCGTCCGCGAAACATCCATCGCATCAACGATCTTGAACCGACGCATTTCCGCTTCCGCCGCATACAAACTGGTAATCATAAAATCAGCTTCCTTTGTCATCAACTTTTTAAACGCATTTCTGGCACCGGAAACTTCCGTTATTTTCACCGTCTTCGGAAACGTCGGCTGCAACAAAGGCCAAATCATTTCCTCTTTGCGCACAACCCCTTTTTTACCGGCCAATTCGGCAAAATCTTTTACTTCGGGCAATGTTCCTTTTAATGAAACGATTACAAAAGGATTGCTTAAATAAGCCGGGAAAACAATATCCAAAGTCGCATACGGATCATTATCGTAATACGTTGCCAACAGCACATCCGATTGCCCGCGACGAACAGCCTTTTGTCCTTCCGTATAGGTCATATAACCGTTGTTTTTGACTTCCAATCCGCGTTCTTGGGCGATTTTTTCAAACAAAGCATAGGCTAATCCCTCGTTTTTAATCGAAACAACCGCACCCAACCTGTTTTTTTGCGTTTCAACCCATCCGAACGGCGGATAATTCACAAATCCCGCAACGCGAACCGGATGAAAACCGGCGCCGCAAAGTGAAAAATTTTCCTTTTCCGTTTTTGAAGACGTGTTCGCTTTTTCTTCTTCCACATAAGATACGTTTGACGTACGCGCTGCCCGCCGGCTGTTTGATGCAGCTTGCGCCACCGTTATCATCAATAAACCCGTCAGTAAAACAATTATGAAATGTTTCATTTTATGTATCCTTTCTCCGGGAAGACGGTCTGTCTAAAACCGCTTCATCTTTTTCTTCCGCCGTCGGCTCGATTAAACGATTGGTCGGCAAATAAACCGTCACGGCTGTTCCTTTTCCTTCCGTACTGGTCATTTCCACATGCCCGCCGTGCAATTCGACCAATCTTTTCACCAAAGACAGCCCCAACCCGCTGCCGGTATGTACCCGCGTCATAATATTTTCCACTTGCGTAAACGGTGTGAACAAAGTCCCGATTTTATCCGCCGGAATACCGATACCGTCATCTTTTACGCTCAACTCCAGCTCCCCTTTATCCGACTTTTGAACATTAATCCAAATGTGCCCGCCGTCATGCGTGAATTTAATGGCATTTGACAATAAATTTAACATAATTTGTTTAATAATCCGGTCATCCGCCCGCACAAAAGATACATCCGGTGCAATTTCAAGTTTCAAATCCCGCTTGTTCGCATCCGGATAATGTTCAACCAAAGACATGATTTCCTGCATCAGATCATGAATATTCAATTCTTTTTCATTCAATCGTTGATGCCCGCTTTCCACACGAGATAAGTCTAAAATATCATTAATCAAAGACAACAAATGCTGGCCGCTGGAATGGATGTATTTCACATAATCAATATACTGGGGATTATCAATTTTGCCGAACGTTTCCATTTCAATCGTTTCCGAGAACCCTAAAATCGCATTCAACGGCGTGCGCAGTTCATGGCTGACGTTTGCCAAAAAGTCCGTCTTCGCGCGGTTGGCTTCTTCGGCGGCATCTTTGGCCGTAATTAAGTCTCCGATCATGATATTCATATCCGCCGCTTGTTGTTCCATGATTTGTTTGTTTTTTTCCAACTCCTGAATCTGTGCGCGAAGCCGTTCTTCATAATTGCGAATGGCGGTTTGCGTTAAGCTGCGCGCTCGTTGTTCTTCAATATTTTTGCACAGTTCCATAATCAGGTTACCGAGCCGCTCCGGCCGTGTCCCGTTAAAATCATGCTTACGCGCGGAAAAGAAACTGATAAACCCTTCCACCACGCCGTTAATCGTTACCGGAAAAGCATATGTTGATTGAAACAATGTCGGACTCAAAGAATACCAATATTTTTGATAATACGGAATATTTTCCGTGTCGGCATATCCGAACGGTTTTTTACGCAACAACACTTGAACCATGGCGGATTCTTGGTCTCCCGGATCATCAATATTCAAAAATTCAATCCGAGATGCCAATTTCTTTTCTTTCCCGGTCATGACTTCAATATAAATTTTATTGTTTTTAAACCGGCCATAAAACGCCATCGAAAAATCATATGCTTTTAAAATGGAATTCAAAACCTGTTTAATCAAAAACGTTTCATCATTTTTTTGATCAAAACTGCGCAAATAAGACAATACGGAAAACAAAGCCGTGTAATCTTTGGCAAATTCGTCTTTTTGTTTGTAATACGAAATGTCATCGATTAAAAACAAAAACTCTTTTTTGGGTTTGGATAAAAGCGTTGCCCGTAAGCGGCAAAAAACAACCTCACCGTTTTTCTTTTTCAAATCCAATCGTTTTTCAAAAGAATCCTTCGTTTTCATTTTCATCAGTTCATTAAACGACAGATCCGTCTCATATAGTAAAAAAGAATCAAACGGTTTCATCAGTATTTCTTCGGGCGTATAAAGCAGTAATTCTGATAACATCGGATTGGAATAAATAACTTTATCACCCTGTAAAATCGCGATACCAATGCGCGCCCATTCAATCAAATGCTCTTTTTCAATTAAAACTTCTTTCAATCCTTGGTTTACCTCAAACAAATATTGGCTTTTACGGCGAATAAATCGATTAATGTTTTCCGGATAAAAAAAGCCATAAATTCGTGTCAACCCGATGAACAAAATGACAGCCGACCAGAAAATAGAGAAAAAGAAAAAAGCACGTCCGACCGCATAAACCGTTTGTTTGGCAACTTCTTCATCCAGTTCCAAAACGCGCCAGCTCCATTCATAGGTCAAAATCGTCATACTGATCAGAACAACGGATGCCAACAAAACGGTCAACAACGCATACTTATATTGCCAAAACAAGTATTTCATGTTTACTTTTTTCATGAAAGAAGACTCCTTTATTTTGACTTTAACGCAAACACCTTAATAAAGAATAAAAAAATTTAAAAATTGTCTTGCACAAAAAGAACAAATCGTGTACATTTTCATTTGAAAAGAAAAATGTTGTATTTTTGAATAAGGCGTTTATAAAGATAGAATATCAGTTTAAACAAAGGGAACAAAAAAATGATGGATAAAGAAAAAGCTTTGGGCGTTGCCCTGTCTCAAATCGAAAGAACGTTCGGCAAAGGGTCGATTATGCGGCTGGGTCAATGCGACAACGCGGTTGAAATTCCGGCCATTTCCACCGGTTCTCTGGGATTGGACATGGCTCTTGGCATCGGCGGCTTGCCCAAAGGCCGGATTATTGAAATCTACGGGCCGGAAAGTTCCGGAAAAACAACGCTTGCTTTACACGTGGTTGCCGAGTCTCAAAAACAAGGTGGTTCCTGTGC
>CALXTZ010000083.1 GCA_944391545.1 uncultured Alphaproteobacteria bacterium | reverse complement strand
CTTCATCCGGATGAAGCTCTTTACTGGAATGATTACGGTCGGCTATTAGCGGTAAAAGGGCGCGATGAAGAAGCTCTGGCCGCTTTTGACAAAGCCGTTTTGGCAAATCGTTTTTCCAAAGAAGCTTACTTTAACAAAGGGCTTGTTCTGGAAAAAATGAATCGCTCGGATGAAGCCGAGCAAGCCTATCGCGACGCAATCCGCTGCGACCACAACTTTGCCAATGCTTACAATAATCTCGGCGCTCTGCTTTACAAAACGGGCCGCGTGAACGAGGCTTTGGAAACCTACAGACAAGTTTTCATCATTGACCCGAAACATTTGGAAGCGTGCTTTAACCTGGCCGTTGTCTTGGAAGATTTGGAAGAATACGAAGAAGCCGCCGGCCTTTACTTTAATGTTTTATCTCAAAAAGCCTATCCGGAACAGGTTCATGTTCGATTGGCTTCCCTGCTTCCCAAATGGTTTGCAAAAGGGAAAAACGAAGCCAAAGAAGCAGGCCGTTTTGCACAAGGATGGGTGAAGCATTTCCCGGATCATCCGTTGGCACGACACACATTGAATGCTTTTACCGGTCAACCCGATGATGACACATTGTTTTCCTATGTTCAAACTTTTTACAACGCTTTTGCCGACAGCTATGACGATAAAATGAAAGAACTGGATTGCCGTGTCCCTTCACTCATTCAATCCATACTTCCCACGCAAACGAACCTGACGATTTTGGATTTAGGATGCGGCACCGGCGCATGCAGTTCCTTTTTAAAACCGATTGCAAAGAAACTCATCGGTGTCGATGCATCGGCTCGAATGCTTGAAATAGCTCGACAAACCCGCGATTACGATGTCTTGGAACAAAAAGATATATTGGATTATTTAACCCATACCAAGATGAAATTTGACCTCATCATCGCCGCAGATGTTTTTTGTTATATGAATAAGTTAGATGATGTTTTTAAAGAAGTACATCAACATTTAAAAGCAAAGGGACTATTCCTGTTTACGGTTGAAGCCAACCCTGATAAAGCCGATTATCAAATCACGCCGTTCGGACGTTATCTGCATCAAAAAGAATATGTAGAACGCTTATTGTCTCACCTGCATTTTACCTGGTCGGTTCAAGAAGTCGACTTAAGAAAAGAAGGCGCCGGCCGAGCAAAAGGCTATCTGGTCAGCGCCCGAAAATAACCTTACTGATATTGATGCGCCGGATGAAACGCCGTTCTTTTTCTGGGTTGAAAATCAACCTTGCGATATGCTTGCACCACTGCATCCGTTAAGTTCGGAAACCGTTTTAAAATCGATTGACGCACCTCTTTCGGCGCATTAATGATTTCTCCCAATTCAACTTCATGAGACCGATTTTTGTACAAGTCATACACATCATTTACATGCTTCATCCGCAAAACCATTTCTAATTTCAAATCTTTCGGCAAAAACTGAAATACGGTTCGCCCTTCATGATTCGCCGGCATCAATAAGAAAGATTTTAAATAAAGCGGGTTTGTCATTTTAAACAGAGCGGCCTCTTGAACACCCGGAGCCAAATAGGTAAACTCATTATAAGCCAAATCAGGCAACGTTCTTGTAAAAAAAGGAACCATTTCGAAAACCGGCAAACGTCGAACAAAATCCAACTGCGTCGAAATACACGCGACGTCCAATGCCGTATGACCTGCCTTCGTCAAAGGCTTAAACAAAGCTAAATAATCATCATCTTTTGATAAACGATCGCTGACATATAGCTGTCCTTCATCATTCAAATACATGAAGTTCGTCAACCCATCGCTGGTACGCGCCTGATTTAATAACTCCACCAATTTTTGCGGTGTTTTCATCTTTTTCATGATTTTCAAGCGCCCTTTATCTGTCAAACCTTGAAAAGCCGGCACTCCGTTTTCGTCCAATTGGCCGTATCTGTCACACAAAATACGATCCCGCCAGGCCGGGAAAGGGAAAAAAATAAATCCGCTTAAAAAAGCTTTTACTCGATTGACTTTTTGTTTACCCATTTGATGCTCCTTTCTTCATCGGACTTATCAGCATAAACATGCATTTTAATTTTGTCAAGAATTTTAAAAAACCTTCCCCAAAACCGGACACGCTTGAAACGCCGTTATTTTTTCGTATGTTGCAGACTTTTTAAATACAGCACCCAACATTTGCGCGCGGAAAGACTTTTTATTTGGCGCAGACTGCTCAACGTTTCCTGACGCTTTTTATCCGAAATTTTTCGATTAATCAATTCACCGACAAAAGCCCGATACACTTTTTCTTTTGTCGGATACGTCATTATTTCCACGGGGCCTTTGTAGCTGTAAACCGAAGACCTTTTGGAAGAAAAACACCATCCGATAAATTGGCCTTTTTCATTAAACCGTTCACCGATGAAACTGCCGCCGGCCAATTCTTTCCAATAACAAGCCAACTTCTTACCGCCAAAGAAGTCTCGCCACACATCGCGGCCGCCTTCCGTTCGCTTTTCGGACATCAAAACGCCTTTTTTATAATACCGAATCGTCGTCATCTTTGTTTTTTTAAAATAAATCTCTTCTCGATGTGTTTTACTTCGTTCATCATAGAAACAATCAATTTTCTTTTCATGATTTTCTTGTGTTGACCTCATCAGCGTATTGCCATATAAACTGCGCCATTCCGTCCGTTCAATTTTACCAGCCGTATCTCGATAAACGACTTTTGCAGTGTCTGTATAGAAAAAAGCCAAAATTTTACCTTTTCTCGGCGTAGAGACAACAGTCATGGCAGGCTGTCCGGTTTGCGGATCATATTTCCAACTTTCGACACTTCCGTCTTTGTTATAACACGTTTCTTTTAAAAGAGGTGCCGGACGCCTGAACAGCTTTTCCCAAAATGTTTGCTTAAGGCACAAAGAAGAATATACCATCTTACCATTTTCATACACCAATTCTTGAAATGTTTTATCATGGTAAACAAGCCTTTTGCTGGTGCGTTTGCCTTGTTTGTCGATACGCCCTTTTTCAAATAGCACATCTCCTTTAAACGTCTTCACAAGCCCGTTTTGACGGTAAATCATTTTGTTGTTTTCTGTATTCATATGATTTGAAATCCTTTCTCTGTATCATTTTCACATACGTTCATTGGCTTTGGAAACAATCGTTTTCGGCAGAGCCGTTTTTAATCGTTTGGGATAAATATCCAATTCCGGAAACTTTCGATAAACAGCTTTGCGAAACACATCGTAAGGCGTTGCATAAAAGGCTTTTCGTCCTGTTTCATCAGACGGCGTTTTAAACAAAGCAAGCAGATATTTTTTGTTGTTCATCTGCAATGCGATTTCACGTTTTATCGGCCAGCCGACATGGTTCATCAAACCATCAGCCATTAACCGTTGCATGAGGTGCGGATGTCCGTTATATCGATGAACGGTTTCTTTTTGAACCGAAAACGGCAAACTTTCGAAAACAGTTCTTCCTGACGGCGTTTGTTTTTTTAAAAAGGCCGTTAAATCCGCAAACGGCACCAATGAAAGCAGATGCGTTTGCGTTGTTTCAAGGCTCCATTCGGGCCAACGATAGCCCCTTTCGCCGCCAAACAAAGCATCCATTTGTGCCCGAGACTGCAAAGCCCCCGCAATTAAATCGGCCCATCCGGAATTTTTCTCTATTAAAATGGTCATGGCATTGGTTTCACCCATCGGTTTTTGTAAAAGAGAAATTTGCTCTTCAGGTGTCGTTAATTGAGTAAAAAATGCATTCAACGCTTCGCGCGGTGCAGATAAAAAATTGTATAAAGAATACCGGTTCTTGTCGTTTGCCCGCATCATAAGCACTCGTTTTTGCAAATCCGGAGGCAACAAAGACAGCCCTTTTTCCCGAACAAGCTCCGGCATTTTTTCAAAATCTGTTCGCGTATCATCCGCCGTTACGCCGGACATTAAATGAAAAACCTGCGGCATATTTATTTTATCCAACACGGCCAGCTGTTTTTCCGTCGGCCAAGACAAAAAACACCTGTCCGGGTGCCCCGCCGTTTGCTGATCGGCTTTTTTAAACAAAATGTCGGCGCGATGGGAACGATAAGCTGTTTTTAAATGAGAAAAAAACGCTTTTATTTTTTGAAACATGCGTGGAACTCCTTTTGGTACAACCATCCGGTTTTCCATTATACGCGTCTTAAAATTTTTGTCAACTATTTAAGAAATATTTGACATCAAATCAAGAGCACCCTGTAAAATATAAGCAGCCGCCGCCTTATCGAGCACTTCTTTTTGTCGTTTACGCGTCAAATCAGCCTGCTCGACAAAAATCCGCGTCACGGCACTGGAACTGAACCGTTCATCCCAATACAAAATCGGCAAACCATACTTTTTCATCAGTTTTTCGCCGAATTTGCGCGTTAAAACCGCCTGATCGCCTTCCTGCCCGTTCATCAGTCGTGGCAACCCGACAACAAAACCGCCGATGGTGCGCCCGTCCAACGCTTTATCCAATTCATCCAAAGAGCCGACAATTTTGAGTGGCGTCGCCACAACACGCATTAAATCCGAAACAGCCACGCCAATACGTTTAACTCCAAAGTCAATACCGACCAAAGTTGTATAAGGCTGAACGGATTTTTTAAATTCTTGCGGTGAAAGGTCTTGTATTTGCATTTGGTTTTCTCTACAATGGGTTTACTTCATTTCATATAACAAGGAAACGTGTTCAAATGCAAGACAAAAAAATTATCATCGCATCGGATCATGCTGGTTTTGAGCTTAAAAAAACATTGGTGGCTCATTTATCCGAAAAAGGATACGACGTAACGGATTTAGGCCCCTACACCGACCAAACGCCGGTTGATTACCCGGACATGGCGGCTTTGGTCGCTAACGACATTCGAACAAACGCGCAGGATATCGGCGTTTTAGTCTGCGGTTCGGGCGAAGGCATGTGTATGGCAGCCAATAAATACGCTTTTATTCGCGCCGGTTTGGTTTATAATGAAGAAACGGCCAAAATGATTCGTCTGCACAACAATGCAAACGTCATTTGTTTCGGCGGGCGCATGATTCAACCGGCCGAAGCTGTCAAAGCGCTTGATATTTTTTTAAACACACCCTTTGAAGGGGGACGCCACGAACGACGCGTTCAGAAATTAGGAGATTTAAAATGACCTGTACATGCACTCATCATATGGATACAACCGCTTATTTCAAAGAAACGCTCGTCGAAAGCGACCCGGACATTGCGCGTTTAATTCAACAAGAACTGTGGCGTCAACAGGATCATATTGAGCTCATCGCTTCGGAGAACATTGTGTCGAACGCCGTGTTGATGGCGCAAGGATCCGTTTTAACCAACAAATACGCCGAAGGATATGCCGGCCATCGGTATTATCACGGGTGCGATTATATTGACCAAGTCGAAACGATTGCGATTGAACGCGCCAAAAAATTGTTTAACGTCGCTTTTGCTAATGTGCAACCGCATTCGGGATCCCAAGCCAATGCTTCCGTTTACATGGCTTTGTTACAACCCGGCGATACGATTTTGGGAATGAGCCTTGATGCCGGCGGTCATTTAACGCACGGTGCCAAAGTTTCGTCCAGCGGAAAATATTATCATGCTGTTTCTTACGGCGTCACCAAAGAAGAAGGATTAATTGATTACGATACGGTTGAAAAACTGGCCGTCGAGCACAAACCAAAGCTGATTATCGCAGGCGGATCTGCGTACGCACGCGTCATTGACTTCAAGCGGTTCAGAGCCATTGCCGACAAAGTCGGTGCTTATCTGATGGTGGACATGGCACACTTTGCCGGATTGGTTGCGGGCGGCGTATATCCGAGCCCTGTTCCTTTTGCCGATGTGGTCACAACGACAACGCACAAAACGTTGCGCGGGCCGCGCGGTGGCATGGTTTTAACCAACAATCCGGATATTGCCAAGAAAATTAACTCCGCCGTGTTTCCGGGACTTCAAGGCGGCCCGTTGGAACATGTAATTGCGGCAAAAGCCGTTGCTTTCGGGGAAGCCTTAAAGCC
>CALXTZ010000082.1 GCA_944391545.1 uncultured Alphaproteobacteria bacterium | reverse complement strand
CCGTCGAGTTGTTGCAGTTTGGATGACACATGTGTTCAAACAGAATGTACGATAACGGATAGCACGCAATGCGGTGTGTTTTGTACAGAGGGTGCCCAAACAACATCCGTGTGTTGTACGGCAGTCTCCATCGATGGAGACGATCCGATGAACCACGTGTGGGTCGGCGACCCGTATGGAGAGGGTTACTGTTGTGCGTCCAAGTCCGAAAGCCAAGCCTGTTGCGAAGCTGATTCCGGAAAATGGTGTGATGGAACGTGTTGTCCCGGTAATCAGGAATGTGGGGACGGCGGAGTATGTATTTCAACTTCTTGCGAAGATATTGAAACATCCGGCAGTGGAACTTCTTGCGGTGACTACATAACGATTGCACAATTTTATGCTCAAACAGCCGGAAAAGTAAAGTTGACCATCTACCGAGATCCGTCGCAATGCGGAAGTAATTGCCACATCTTTAGTTTAATGGATGATTGGGCTCAATCTTCTTCGATGGGGTGTGAAGAAAGCAGTCATTCTAAAACGTTTTCCTACGGTGCCGGCAGTCACGTTATTCAATTAGTCGTCAATGATAATTGTGCAACGGATTGTTCCAGCTTTACATACACGTTGACCTGTGAGTAGTAAAAAGGAGCCGATCGGCTCCTTTATTTTCCCAGAATGTCTTTAATGTATTTCATGTGCTTTTCTTTATAAACGGATAGAAACAGCAATGAATGTAACAGCGCGTGCTCATAAAGCGGCAAAGCACCGGTATCCATATATAAATCGTCTTCGTCCTTTAAGAACATGCGCAAATCGTATGAACATAAGCCTTCCTGCATATCCAAGAAACGGTTAATACCATCCGTGTAGACCCATTCATTGCCGACGAGGAACGGTTTAAAGGTGCCGTCTTCCAATCCGTCGACTTTGCTTTCCATGTAATCCAAGATCGGTTTCGGAATCATCATCGGAGAAAAGCCGCCGATATTATTAGACGGATTCAACGGTTTTTCAATCAACCGTCCCTTATCAATAATAGCATTGTTACGGACGTCTTCCTGCCAAATGCCGGTTAATAAAATTTGTTTTTCATCGATTAAAAACGTATCCAGCATCTTTTTTAAATGTCCGTTTTTCGGATCTTTATCAATATAAATGTCATCCGGGAAAATCATACAGGCGTGTTTGTCTTTGGACAGGCGGTGTGCCAACCCTAAAACGTGCGCCGTTCCGAGCGGCTTTTTTTGAATGACATATTGAATGCGTGCGTCTGCCGGAATTTCGGTTGATTTTAAAGCATCGGCAATGCTGGCGCGTCCTTTTTCGCGTAATTTAGCTTCAATGTCGGGGCAAGGTGCCAAAGCTTCTTTAAAATTGTCTATGGTTTCCTGGTTGGAACAAACCAGTGTGACATACCGGCCGCCGGCTTCGAAAATTTGCTTCAACACGTGGTCAATCAGCCGAACCGATCCGAACGGTAACAAGGATTTGTGAGCAATGCCTTTGGATTGGGGATAATTACGCGTGCTTTTGCCGGCACAAGGTATGATAAATTCAATATTTTCCAACATTATTTTTCTCCCTAGAAAAGATATGCGGTTATGGTACTTAAGAAAAATAAAAAAAGCTAGGCTCTTTTTAAAAATATTTTTTGATTTTTTTGAAAGGCTCTCTTGACGAAAAGAGAAAATCATACTATTTGATAACTACTGCCTTTAGTCTATAAGGCAAACAGATTGATTAATCATGTAAGAAAGGACAAAAAAATGAAGTTCAAACCATTGCTTGACCGTGTTGTCATTCAAAGAGTTGAAGAAGAAAACAGAACGGCCGGCGGAATTATTATTCCGGATACGGCAAAGGAAAAACCGTCACAGGGAATTGTTGTGGCTGTCGGACCCGGCGGTCGGGATGAAGACGGCAAACCCGTTGCAATGACCTTGAAAGAAGGGGATCGCGTTTTGTTCGGCAAGTGGTCGGGGACTGAAATTAAAATTGACGGTCAGGAATTGCTGATTATGCGCGAATCCGACGTTTTGGGTGTTTTGGAAAATTAATAAAGGAAGGGAAAAACTATGCCTGCAAAGGAAATTATGTTCGGTGGCGATGCCAGAGCAAAAATGTTAAAAGGCGTCGATATTTTGGCCGATACGGTTAAAGTAACGCTCGGTCCGAAGGGACGGAATGTGGTTATCGGTCGTCCGTACGGGGCGCCGAAAATTACCAAAGACGGTGTGTCGGTTGCTAAAGAAATCGAATTAGCCGATAAATTTGAAAATATGGGTGCGCAAATGGTGCGTGAAGTGGCTTCCAAGTCGGCGGATATTGCCGGTGACGGAACAACGACCGCAACTGTTTTGGCACAAGCGATTGTAAAAGAAGGATCCAAGGCTGTTGCTGCCGGAATGAATCCGATGGATTTGAAACGCGGAATTGACTTGGCGGTTTCTGCCGTAATTGAAGATGTGAAATCGCGTTCCAAAAAAGTATCTACGGCTGAAGAAATTGCTCAAGTCGGTACAATTTCCGCCAATGGCGATCGTTCGATCGGGGATTACATTGCGCAAGCGATGGAAAAAGTCGGGAATGAAGGCGTGATTACCGTTGAAGATGCCAAAGGCATGGAAACGGAATTGGAAGTCGTGGAAGGCATGCAATTCGACCGCGGGTATTTGTCTCCGTATTTCATTACGAATCCGGAAAAAATGACGGTGGAATTGGAAAACCCGTATATTTTGATTAATGACGGCAAATTATCGAACCTGCAACCGTTAATTCCGGTTTTGGAAGCGGTTGTTCAATCCGGTCGTCCTTTGCTGATTATTGCCGAAGACGTTGAAGGGGAAGCGTTGGCGACGTTGGTTGTTAATAAATTGCGCGGCGGATTAAAAGTGGCGGCCGTGAAAGCACCGGGCTTTGGGGATCGTCGCAAAGCCATGTTGGAAGACATTGCCATTTTGACAAACGGACAGGTCATTTCTTCGGAACTCGGTATGAAATTGGAAGACGTGAATGTGTCGATGTTGGGTTCTGCCAAGAAAGTATCCATGACGAAAGAAGATACGACCATTGTCGACGGTGCCGGCGATAAAGCGGCGATTGACATGCGTTGCAAACAAATTAAACAGCAAGAAGAACAAGCTTCGTCTGATTATGATAAAGAAAAATTGCAAGAACGTTTGGCTAAATTGTCCGGCGGCGTTGCTGTGATTAAAGTCGGCGGGGCAACGGAAGTCGAAGTGAAAGAACGGAAAGACCGCGTGGACGATGCGTTGCATGCGACACGTGCTGCCGTTGAAGAAGGCATTGTTGCCGGCGGTGGGACGGCGTTGTTGTACGCGACCAAAGCTTTGGATGCGGTTAAACCGGAAAATGACGATCAGCGTGTCGGCGTGGATATTATCCGTCGTGCCATTCAGGCGCCGATCCGTCAAATTTTGGCCAATGCGGCGGAAGACGGAGCGGTTGTTGTCGGAAAATTGTTGGAAAAAGCGGATACCTCTTATGGCTATGATGCGCAAAAAGGAACTTATACCAACATGTTTGATGCCGGTATTATCGATCCGACGAAAGTGGTTCGGACGGCTTTGGAAGGCGCTTCCTCCGTCGGCAGTCTGTTGATTACGACAGAAGCGATGATTGCGGAAAAACCGGAAGAAGAACCCAAAGGGGCTGCTCCGGCCGGTATGCCTGGCATGGGCGGCATGGGTTTCTAACCGACGCTTTATCTTTCAAAAAGCTCTCCTTGAAAAAGGGGGGCTTTTTTATCTTGCGAAAGTCGACAGATTGTGTTATAAATTTTTCGGTACATGATTTTGTTTTTGAAAGGGTATAACATGACAGATCAAAATATTTTTCAAAACTATGTCAATGTGTTGAAAAACTACGTGACATTTACGGGACGCGCCAATCGGCCGGAATATTGGTATTTCGTTTTGGTGAATTTTATTGTCGCCATTTTAATCGGGATTGTCGGCGTGATGGTTCATTTGCCGGTTTTATCGGATATTTATTCTCTGGCTGTTTTGTTGCCGTCTTTGGCTGTCGGCGCGCGCCGGTTGCATGATACGGATCGTTCAGGCTGGTGGTTGTTAATCGGTTTGGTGCCGTTAATCGGCTTTATCGTTTTAATCGTTTTCTTTGTTCAAAAAGGAACGGAAAAAGAAAACCGCTTCGGTAAACCGGTAGCATAATGAAAGGAAAGGGCTCGGCGGCGGGCCCTTTTTAAAAGGAAATAAAATGCAGACAAATATTGACTTTAAACGCTTTTTCCAAATGCCGTTTTCCTGGTGGATTTTGGTGCCGATCGTTGCTGTTCGGCCGGTGGCGATGTTGATAGACGACTTATTAAATGTCTTATTGATTTATCTGTCGGAAAATTCCTTGGAAAACGAGCCGAATGCGGCATTGATGGCCGATGCTTTCCGGGACTTCGGACAATCACCGTCCATGTGGATGTGGATGGGTGTGACGGCCGTTATCGGTATTGTCTTTTTAAAAGCATATGAATGGATGATTATCCGTAAAACAATGGTGCAGTCAGCGGCTTTAACGGATTTTAAAGACAATAAAACATGGTTGCCGAATAACGCAGCGGATTTTAAAACGATAGCGCTGTTGATGCTTAAATTCGTGGGTGTTGTGTGTGTGAATCTGCTTGTTATTTCGGTAATGATCTGCGCCGTTGCTTTGCCGATTGTGTTGATGAGTCTTTTTTATGAAATCTCCTTTATTCGGCCTCTTGTGATTTTTGTACAGGTCGTTGTGGGAATAAGCGCTTTTTTCATCGGGATTGTCGCACTGATGCTTTACGGTCAGGCTGCTTTTTATTCTTTTGTGAAAACGTGGGAGATCCGGTCTTATCTGCGTTTCCCGACGCTTTATCGATTAAGCCGGCGCCAATTTAAACCGCTTTTGATGATCTGTGGTTTAAACTTATTGTTGAGCCAAGTTTGGACGGTTGCCGGGGAGTTGATCATCGAAGTATTGCCGGTTGAATTATGGACGTTTATCGGAAGCTTTTTCTTTGTTTATTTGATGACATTGATGGCTGCCGTGCGCGGTAAATGTTTCTTTTGGTTGGATCAAAAAGAAAATCCGCCCAAAAGACGTGTGTCACAAAAGAAATGATATAAAAACCCTCGGAAAACCGGGGGTTTTCTTTAAAAAGAACGATTCTTTTCCTATTGCGCAAATGAAAAATAAAGCCTAAACTCATCATATAAAAGTATTCACTGAAACCGGAAAGGGATGTAAATGTCTTTTAAGAAAAGCTGGATATTTGAAGCTATTGAACGCCGCCGATATCAACTGGTTGCGCGTGCTTTGAAACGAACACCCGCCTTGGCGAACGAGGTTTGGATTGAAAAACAAGGTCGAAACGATGAAGAAATTCATCATCCGGCCTTTTTTAGTGCTTTATTCGAGCGGGATTTAAAGCTGATTGATGCGTTTTTAAATGTCTCCGTGTTGGATAAAAATCTGAAAGGCTATGATCAAAAGAATGCCGTTTCTTATATGGCTTATGATGATGCGGATTTACCAATTATTCAAAAGTTGGTTGAACATGGATTTGCTTTTGATGAACCCGGTTTTTGCGGGCGCACGCCGGCGATGACTTGTTTGTTGAGTGCGCGCGGGTATCGAACATTTGATTATTTGGTTTCTTGCGGCGCAGATTTAACAGCCGCCGATTGGGACGGCAATACGTTGGTACATTTGGCTGCGATGCAACCGGATGACCGGTATATTCGTCGGTTGGAAAAGAAAATCGAAACGTGCGTTTTCGGAGATAAAGAAGCACTTTACCGAATGAAAAACAAAGCCGGTCGAACGCCTGCACACGAAGCCATCATGGCCGGCCGATATGAAACAGCTTATCGATTGGCGCAAAAAACACCGGACTTTCAATATGTGGATGAGCGAAATCGGTGCTTGGTCGGGGACGATATCAAAGCACGCAGCGCTTTTCATGAAATCAAGTCAAGATGTCGGGATTGCCGAAAGCCAGAAACAATTGTCGTTCATCGGTCGGTTTCACTTGATTGGAAAAGCAATACGCGTGAAATTGCCTAGTTGGAATTGTAAAACATACAAAATTCGTAAAAGGAGTGTTATTTTCTCTTGACAGTGGGGGGG
>CALXTZ010000081.1 GCA_944391545.1 uncultured Alphaproteobacteria bacterium | reverse complement strand
CCTCTTCCTTTTTACCTCTCCCCCCCCCCCCCCCAGCATCTGTCAAGTCCTTTTTGCGCATAAAAAAAGGAGCCCGAAAGCTCCTTTTTCCAAAATCGCTCCATAAAGAAGCGGCTTACGCATTGCTTGAATTAAACTTCTCGTTCTTCAAACAACTCTTTACCGACACCGCACAACGGGCATGTCCATGTATCCGGTAATTCTTCAAACGGAACGTCTCCGTCATACACATAACCGCACACCGTACAAACCCAAGCTGTTTTCTTTTCACTCATTTTTTGTTCTCCTTTTTGTTGATGTTGTGAAAAAGCTTCCATAACTTTCGTTTTAAATCCATTTTGATAATCGTTGTATGTTAAACAACATGTCTCGCCCTGTTGCCAAGCATCGACAACTTCTGCCATAAAGACAACATGGGAATCAAATTCGTGCATTGCAACAACATGACAGGTTAAAAAACCGACAGCCTCCCGATAAAACGGCAGATCATCTTTAACAACAAACGGAACAGCCGCCCATTTATCAACCGTACGACCGGATTGATATCCGAAATTACCGATCACGAACGGATCAACATGTTGCCCCAAAACAGACAAAGAAAATGCATTCGTCCGGCGAATACAACTTTGCGTATAGCCTGTTTTCATACAAGAAACGGCAACAGCCAACGGTTTTAAAGACGCCTGCATCACGGCATCGACAATACATCCGACATACCGATCGCCGTCTTTAGCCCCCAACACATAAAGACCGTGTGTTAATTTTGACAAAGCCGTTGTATCCATTTTTCTCTCCTTTGGCCTTTAAGTATATCGTACCCCTTTTTATTTGAAAAGGGTTATTTTAAAGAGCGCGTCTGATTTCATCAAAAACCGATGAAAAATCTTTCCCCGTTTGCTTCATGGAGACGGCAATTCCTTTGAGAATACCGCGTTCCCAAATCGCATTTCTTTCTGTTTTTGACTGTATTGAATAAGCCGGCGTTGTTGAAAAGACTTTATTTTGTTCCACAAACTGACGATATTCTTTTACGGCAAACCGAATACCGGCCTCTTTTGAAATCTTTAAATAAAAAGAAAAGAGCGTGCCGATTTCGACTTCGTGGAAAAGTTCGGGTGCACACCTTGAACCGGAACCCGGTCTCGGTTCTTCGGACATTGCAATCAGCTGCCCCAATGTATAGTCTGTCCCCGGCACATGATAAGATCGACATCGGCCGTCATAAACATCTCTTGATTTAGAGCCGTATTTCAAATGAACAGCATAAATCTTCGGATCCGGTTGATGATAAACCGCTACGCCGGCTTGCGCCATTTGACGCGCCAATTCGATATGTTCCGAATAACCGTACGGCCACATGGATAAATCCAAGTAATTGCCGGCCTTTAACAACTCTTCCCGAGAAACCAAATTAACGCCTTTAAACGTGTCTACGCGAAAAGGCATTAAAAGAAAGTGCGCTTTATCCAAATAAACGGGATGCGTCAGATAAGGTTCAGGAAAAGAGTCAAAGCCATGATAAAAAAAAGTTTTTTCATAATCTATCCGGCCGATTTCCGACAACGGCCGCACGCGCAGCGGATAAGTGCTTTTATCATAGACATTTAAATTCAACAATCCCAAATTCGGAACTTGTTTTTTCAACCGCGCAAAAGAAAAAAGACTGCCCGCCACAAACAAAGGACTGAACAGACAATCATCATCGCCCATGAAAATCAAATCATGCGACGACAACAAAACACCTTGCGCCCGATTATAAGAAAACTCTTTATGCGTCTTGTTGCGCGTATAAACAACGGAAAGATGATATTCTTTTTCCAGTCGTCGAATCGTGTCGGCCGTATAATCCGTTGAACAGTCATCCACAAAAATAAACTCATCCACTTGCGCGTAACGATTTGCCAAAACCGTTTGAACAGCCCACGTCAACGGATTTTTTCGGTAATCCGCATGCGGACAACGATTATATGTCACGAATAAAAAAGAGGCCTTCGGAAAAGCCGCCGTCTCCGTCGGCGAAAAAGCGACTTCTTTTAAAAAAGGAGCCAACAGGGATTTAGAGCATCTCATTTATTTCTTCCAAAGCTGCCTGAACATCCTGCGGTGTTTTAATTTGAATGGCCCACATACCGACACTTTTAGCCGAATCGGTACTCCACACGGAATTATCAATGAGTGCCATTTCCGGGTATGCCAATCCGTGTGCCTGCCGATAAGTCTCGAAAAAAGGCAGCCGTCCAGCATCATCTTTATCTGCTTTAAATGCACCGACTTCAGCCGAACAAATGTAGCCGTCAAAAAACTGTTCCAAGTGATGCAACGGATAAGCATACCGCCCGAAAACATCCATATGATCGGTTGCAATCAAAACGGGACAGCCTTTACGGCGGATTTCCTGAATAAGCGCAAATATTTTCGAATCGGCTATTTTTAAATGTTTAAATCCATCAATAAAATGCTGCGTTATTTGCGATGTCGACAAAGAATCGTTTGCCAAAACTCTGCAAATGTCTTCAAACTTGACCCGTCCCAACATCCAAGGTCGAATCATTTCTTTATGATCCTGAAATAACTTTTGCTCCAAATACTGAAACAAAGCCGGATTTTCTTTGGCCAAATGACAATAAAACTTACCGAAACTTAACGTTTCATTCCAATCAATAAAGACGACTTTTATCATAAAATTCTCCTATCGGAAAAGAAGATACTTTTTGCGGTACACAAATCAAAGGACAAAGTTCATCCACCGTCAAATGAGACGAATCCAAAAAACACACATTAAAATAGGATTGATTTTCTTTGAAAAACAATTTCAACCCGTTGTTAAACGAATCCTGCAGAAAAAAATCAGACTCGGCCGTAAATGAATCGCCTCGTTGCATGGAGCGGCGCCGGCGCGTTTGTTCGTCGACAGACAAAAACAAAATCAGATCCGGATTTAAAAAAGATTTTCTTTTTTCCTTAAATTCTTCCGCTTTTTCAAACCGGCCTTTTGCGTATTCAAACGCATACAAGCTCAAAAAAGTTCGATCCAACACGATGTTTTGTCCCATATCCAACAACCGCGCCATCAAAGCCTGCCGCTTTTCTTCAACAGCCAATAAAAAATCAATCCGATGAACAGGATCGATTTGCCCGAACCTTTCCCAATCTTGGGGCGACAAAAACGTCATATGTTCGCTCACATGCATAAATCCTTTTTCCTGCAACCGGCGACACAAAGTCGTTTTACCGCTGCAAACACCACCCTCTAATGCGATAATCATCATAAAATCCTCCCCGAATTTAAATTAAAGTATAATTTCAAAAACCTTTCCTGTCAAATGATATATTGATTTTCCACCAAAAAGAGAATATCCTATTAAAAAAGAGGAGGAACATCATGTCAGTCTTTTTTTCTTTTCTGTGTTTTTGCAGCATTATGAATAACCTGTTCGCCTTTATTAATATCAGACGGCTCAAAACATACCAAGCCCCCGCACAGGTTCAACTGAAGCCCGGCAAAAAGCTTTATCTGATTTTAAAAGTATACAAAGAAACAGCCCAAATCCGCCAAACAATTGCTCGATTGTCGCAAGATCTGGCGCCCTTTGAAAATGTAACGGTTCTTATCGTCGGCACGATCAAAGAACGCGACTCTTCAGGCCGAAATCCGACATTGGAGCTGGCGCGGCAATCCGTCCAAAACAACACTTTATTTCATATTTTGGAATGCCCGATTGTCGGAACGCATGCCCACCAGAATAATTATGCCATCGCGTCCATTAAAACAGATCCGAAAAACACATGGATCATGACGCTTGACATAGACACCGATGTCACACAAGATGGTTTTAAGGCGTTTATCGAAGCCATCAATGCCGATCGACTCATCATTCAACAGACGGCTTTCTTTCTGTCTAATTACGCCAAAGTTGATTTTTTCCAAAAAGGCAATGCCATTTATCAATCGCGCTGGAAAATCGTTCAGGAACTGAAACGCGTTCAACTGAACAAATGGACACACGGTTGGTTTTTGTTAAATGCGGTCGGTCACGGTCTATGCATTAATTTAAAAGAAATGCAGGCTTTGAACGGTTTCAGCGAAGCGGTTCCGATTGAAGATGTCGCACTCGGATACGTAATCAGCGCAATGAACAAACGAATGGATGCCCTCCCCGTCATTGAACTGGCTGATGTGCCGACAACGTGGAAAGCAGGCTTTAAACAAAAAATAACGTGGGCATACGGTCCCATGTACTTTCCGATTTACTATAAACGGTTCCGACAAGAACATCCGGCAGCGTATCAAGCCAACAAATTACGCGCCTTTGTCATCATGCTGGAAGGTTTTTATGCTTATTTTGCCTGGTGTTTGATTTCTCCGGTGATATTGGGAGCGATTTTCTGCGCGCTTTCAGGGTCTGTCAGCGCTGTTGCCTTTTTAGCTTTTTATTGTCTGGAATACGGACAATCCGTTCACTTGTTTATACACAAATACCGCTTAAAGACATCTTTTTGGAAAGCTCTGGCCGCCGGCTTGTGCGAAAGTTTACTCATCAGTTGGCCGGCTCTGGCCGCTTTAGGCATTTTATGCGTCAAAAGAGCGCCCGTTAAATTTAAAACCGAACATGTTTAGCTTTAATCCCGTTCGCGGCTTCGGTCAACAAAAGGCAGATAAAATGAAGCCGGTTGATAAATCGTTCCGGCGTCTCGATACATGTCGCCTTTTTGCAATTCAAGCCGTATCACAGACGCATGTTCTTTGTGCGTTTCTTGTTCAAACCAAGCGACCGTTTCATGACAAAACAACATATAAAGCGCTCGGTTCGTCGTTCCGTGAGCGACAATAACCGATAAATCATCGGGTTGATGATGAAAATCGCGAACAAAATCAATGCATCTTTCGGTTAAATCCGCGCGGCTTTCGCCTAAAGGCGGGCGCGCATAAAATCGGCCGGTTTCCTGCAACGTTTTTTCATAGAGACGTGTTTCCACCGGATACAACCGTCGACACTTTTCCAATCCCATTTTCCGAAAAAATGAAAAATTCTGTTCGGTTAAACGATCGTCTTTGATCCATCTCGGATCAAGATTGGCCTGACGCAACGCATGATATAAATAAGCACCGGTTTGCAAGCATCTACGAAAAGGGCTGTTATAAATCGTTACGTGTTTAAACTGATTTTGGCGTAAAAAATGTTCCATAAACAAAGACAAATAAAAGCCATGCCGATGCCCCGTTGTCGACAGCTCTATTAACGGATCCGCTTTTTCCTGCCAATTCTTTTTATCTCGAAATTGAGCCGCGCCGTGGCGAATAAGCAAAATCGTCCGATGCGGTTGATTTTTTTTATTTAAAAGCGATACCATCTCTTAATCCTTTCTTTTTAAAAAGTCTACAAAAAATAGCACGGCATTTCAATTAAAAAGTGATTAAACGAACGATTTTTATCCTTTTGGTAAAATTTTATTTTATTCCGAGCTTTCGGAATAATTTTTCCAACCGTCGTTTCATAATCAACCGCGCCAACGGTGTCAAAACACGCTCCAATCTTAAGACATACGTAAATTTTTATAATGTGATATTCGGAACAGAATTTCGAGGAAACGCCGAAGAAACTTTTGTTTCGAAGAATTTTTTCCGAAAAATGTTTCGAACAAACGAATAAAAATTCCAACGTATTAAGACATACGTGAATTTTTATGATGTGATATTCGGAACAGAATTTCGGGAAAAAGACAAAGAAACTGGAGCGGGTGAAGGGAATATTCGGCTATCGCCTCACCCTGAAGGGCTGTCTCGCAATGCTCGACATTACCTTGCCGCTGATCCGGCGTTCTGACGCCCGCCGGCGGCTGCGGTCCGAACCCTCTTGACCGGGTTCGATTCAACGCATCCAATTAAAAAGGCCCCGTAAACGGGACCTTTTGTTTCGAAGAATTTTTTCCGAAAAATGTTTCGAACAAACGAATAAAAATTCCAACGTATTAAGACATACGTGAATTTTTATGATGTGATATTCGGAACAGAATTTCGGGAAAAAGACAAAGAAACTGGAGCGGGTGAAGGGAATATTCGGCTATCGCCTCACCCTGAAGGGCTGTCTCGCAATGCTCGACATTACCTTGCCGCTGATCCGGCGTTCTGACGCCCGCCGGCGGCTGCG
>CALXTZ010000080.1 GCA_944391545.1 uncultured Alphaproteobacteria bacterium | reverse complement strand
ATAAACTCCTTGCGGCGTTACGATTTTTGTTTCATAAACGCGAGACAACGCCGGATGCGCGCCATCAGGCGTTGTTATCAACCGAATATTTTCCGTTATCAGTGCCTGACCGTTGGCCAACAGCTGAATTGTCACAAAAAAGTAAGGGACATGTTCGATATAAGGAACCGAAAACGTTTCTCCGAACGGCGTTTGCATGGTTAAAGTCTGCTGCTTTTGTTCCCAATCGACCGGCGTCGGCACAAAGGCATTTTGAGGGGCTTTTTCCGTCGGCGGCAAAACGGTTTCTCCGACCAAAAAGACCGGACTGCCGTCCTCAATCGGAACAACGGTATCTTCCGTCGCAGACAATCTGTTTTCCCAAACGGATTCCGGCAAGACGTCCTGCGCCGCCGCCGCACTCGCCATCCAAAGACAGCCCCATAAAACAATTTTTAAAAATCCGTTCATCAGTCCCCCCTTTTTATTTACCATAGCGGAAACAAGCGCGTTTGAAAAGGCCTAAATTGCTTTTTCCGCCGCATGGCAAACATCGGAAACCGGACATTCATGACATTTGGGATGTTTGGCTTTGCAAATATACCGACCCAATAAAACCAACCAATGCTGCGCATCGGGTTTAAATTCATCCGGAACAACCTGCGCCAATTTCATTTCAACTTCCAAAGGCGTTTTTCCCGGCGCCAGCCCCAATCGATTCCCTAATCGAAAGACATGCGTATCTACGGCAATCAAAGGGCGATGTTCCAAGACATTCAAAAAGACGTTCGCCGTTTTACGACCGACTCCCGGCAAAGTTTGCAATTCGTCCAAATCTTTCGGAAACACGCCGTGATATTTATCCAGCAAAACTTCCGTCATGCGGATGATATTGCGGCTTTTGTTATTAAAATAATTCAAGCTTTTGACATATTCGCGCAGTCCGTCTTCGCCCAAAGCCAGCATTTGTTCAGGCGTTTGCACTTTTTCAAACAAAGCCTCAGTCGCTTTATTCACGCCCTTATCCGTCGCTTGAGCCGACAAAATAATCGCGACCATCAAGGTATACGCATTTTTAAAGTTCAACTCACATTTGGGATTTGGATTTTGTCGGCGCAGCAATTCGAAAAAAGTTTGAATTTCTTCTTTTGTCATCTTTTCCTCTTTTCTTATGAATCAATTATCTTTTCGCTTAACTCTTTTAAAATTTTATGTTATAATACAATCTTAAACGGGAAAGAAAAAGTAAAATTTGCGATGAAAAAATTGTTTTCGTCATTTGTGTACGCTTTCTTATGTATCCTGACAGTTCTCGTCGGGTCGTTTTTGTTATCAATCGTTCTGGACGGACAAACCTTATCCATCGTTTTAAAAACGGCTATTTACACCGTTTGCGGCATCTCTTTGGGGTTAAGCTTGTGGTTGAAACAAGATAAATCTTTTTTCTTGCTGTTGCTGACTATTTTGGCCTACACGTTAATCGAATATTTTTCAAACCACCGCTTCGACAACAACTATTATACGCTGATCGCGTATCCGCTCATGTGTCTTTTGTTCCCAATCAACGTCTATTTGATGACGCGCGTTAAACAAGACGACCTCTTCTTACACGCCTTTATCCGAAAAGTCGTCGTTATCTTCGGTCAGATTTTTTTGCTCTACATCATCACATACCTGCTTCCGTCCCTGTTCGGCGAAAGCATTTTTAAAAACTTCCAATACAATTTATCCAATCTTTTAAACCATGCTTTTATCGGTTCCCGAATGCTGTCAATGCCCCAAATGGGCTTATTCAGTTTTATTGTCTGTTTCGGATTATGTTTATGGACGTTTCGCAAGAAAAGCACTTTTTTGGACACGGCATTCATCGGCGTTTTCACAACCTCTTTCATTTCTTTTTACTTTATTTACGAACGCAACATTTCAACGATTTTCTTTTTAGCCGCCGTCACCTGTGTTTTATTCAGCCTGTTGCAAATTTCTCACCGGATGGCTTTTTTGGACGAGCTGACCAACATTCCGGGACGTCGCGCCTTAACAAACGCATTGCGTCAATATGAACGACATCCTTATACGTTATCAATCATGGATATTGATTTTTTCAAACGATTGAACGATTCTTACGGCCACGAAGTCGGCGATCAAGGATTAAGAATGATTTCCGCCAGGCTTTCTCAATATGCCAAATCCGGCCACATTTATCGATACGGCGGAGAAGAATTCGTTTTGTTGTTCCCTTATAAACATTTGGAAGAAGTCTTGGATGAAATTGAAGAGACGCGCGCGCTTATTTCCAACTCCGATTTTTTCCTGCGTTCCCGCACACGCTGTGACAACGAAACCGAAAACGAAAAATATCCTTATTTGGCGTCGATTAAAATCACGCTGTCAGCCGGGGTTGCCGAAAAAGTCGGCTCCGAAAGTTCCGATTTTGTTTTAAACATGGCCGACCAAGCGCTTTATAAAGCCAAAAAAACAGGCCGCAACAAAACGGTTTATTACAAAAACGATAAGTTTTACGAGTTATATTAAGACGCTTTGTTCTTCTTTTGCAAGAACAACGTCGCATCGTCCGCCGACATCGGCACGCCCAAGAAAAAGCCTTGAATGGAATCGCAGTCCAATCGTTTCAACAAATGCAATTGTTTTGCATTTTCGACGCCTTCCGCCACAACTTCCAACCCCAAAATATGTCCCAAACTGATAATCGCTTTAACAATTGCGATGTTTTCTTTGGCCGTATCAATGTCTTTGACAAACGAACGGTCGATTTTCAGCTTGTTCACCGGGAAACGGCGCAAATAATTCAGCGAAGAATAGCCTGTTCCAAAATCATCGATTGCAATTCGCACGCCGTTGTCGGACAAATGTGTTAAAATTTGCTGGGTTTCATAAACATCTTTCATTAACAGAGATTCCGTTAATTCCAATTCAATCGATTTGGCTTTCACGCGATATTTTTTCAAAATATTTTGAATATTCTCCGTTAAGCGGATGTCTTCAAATTGAGCCGATGACACATTCACGGCCATCGTCATGTCGCGATATCCCATTTTATTCCAAGCTTTTAATTGCTTAACAGCTTCTTCCAGAACAAACAAAAACAGCGGAACAATCAATCCCGTATCTTCGGCGGCAGAAATAAACAAATTCGGCGGGATTAAGCCTTTTTGCGGATGTTTCCATCTCACCAAAGCCTCCCATCCGCTGACGCGGCCGGTTTTTAAATCCACCTGCGGCTGATAATTTAAAAAGAACTCGTTTTGAACCAGCGCCTTGCGCATATCCTGTTCCAACTTTAACCGTTCTTCAATTTCGTTATTTAGCTGTTGTGAAAAGAAGAAATAAGAATTAGGCCCGGCTTTTTTGGCCTTAAACAACGTCATATCCGCATAGTTAATCAACTTTTCCGAATCCGTCGTATCATACGGGAAAAGCGCTATGCCGGCACATCCGCCCAAAACAATTTCATCTTTATCCATTTTAATCGGTTCTTGAATGCGGCGAATAATCTGATGTGCCAAATCACCGATTTCATCAGGCTGTTTGACATCCCGCAAAATCACGGCAAACTCATCCCCGTCAATCCGAGCGATCCAATCTTTTGACGTGACGCAAGACAAAATCCGATCCGCCATTAATTTCAAAATTTGATCTCCGGCCGCGTGTCCCAACGTATCATTGACGCGGTTGAAATTAGAAATATCAACAAACAAAACGGCGACACATTCGTTCATTTTGGCGGCTTTTAACAAAATTTGTTTTAATTTTTCGTGGAAAAGCGACCGATTGGGCAGCCCGGTTAATTGGTCATAATTGGACAAGTGCATAATTTTGCCTTCCGCATCTTTACGTGCCGTCAAATCATCGTACACCGCCACATAATGCGTTACACGACCTTCATAATCCAAAATGGGCGTAATCATTTGTTCAATCGTAAACAAAGACCCGTCTTTGTGCCGATCGACCAATTCGCCGCGCCACGAACGGCCGGCTTTGATATTGCTCCACATTTCTTTATAAAATTCGGGCGGTTGCAATCCGGAATATAAAAAGCTCGGATGACGGCCGACAACTTCTTCAAAGCCGTAGCCGGTCAATCGCGTAAACGCTTCGTTTGCCCACATTATTTTCCCGTGCTGATCCGTAATAAAGACGGCATTCATGGCCGATGAAATAGCCGTACTTAACAACCGCAGAAACTTTTGATCTTCCGAAATCTGCAAGATCATGCCCAACCGAAGAGCAATATTTTCAAACCGATTAAGGATAATATGGTTCATATGCTCTTTCGGAGCCAAAACAGTCAAAACGCCGACAACCGCTTTCTTGGACAGAAACGGAAAAGCAATCATTTTATAAGGCCGGCCGTGTTCATCCGCGACTTCATCCGATACGGTTTCCATGCGTTCGCAAGCCAAAACAGCCGGATGAACCGCTTGATCCGAATGCGTAAATAATGTGCGAGGCGCAGCCAGTTGAGACAAACCGCCCAAAGACGACAAAACCAAAACGCCTTTTTCATCCTTTTCGTATTGACCGATCCACAGAAGAGGAAACGGGAAAACCTCTCGCAACTGTTCCAGAATAAAAGCCGCAAAATGTTCCAGCTTTTCCCCGATCAATACGCGCCGCAGCACCACATTCGCCATCGTTTCAATCTGTTCGTGAAAAAACCGAGACGTATCATCTTTCACAACACACGTGTATGTCCCGTCGGCATTAGGAACAACAAACAAATCGACCGGAAAAGAAAGGCCGTTTTTCTTTAATCCTTTTTTATAAACCGATTCGACCCGGCCGTTCAAGATTTCAAAAACAATTCCTTTTTCTTCACTCGGATTCTGTCGCGTCGGCGGCAGGATATCCCGAATCATTCGACCGATTAATTCTTCGCACGCATACCCGAACAATGACGCCGCAACAGGATTAATGCGTTGAATAAGCCCCTGCTCATCAATCACAATCAAGGCATCGGAAACATCATTTATCTGTCGTGACACGTGCTTTCTCCTTACCGCATAAGGTACTACAAAAAAGTTTAACAAATATTAAAGAAAGATACAAAACATATTTCATCGCGCGCCTGAAAACAAATTCTTTAACTATTTGACAAGGGGTGTTTTTTTTGATATGCTTGTAAATATCGGGAGGCTTGTTGATGAGAGCGAATGATACACAAGAGCTTATTCAACCGTCAGATGCACGTTTCCACCAAAAATTAGTGGAAGGATATTATGCACTGGCTCCTTTTGATTCCGAAACACATCCGGATAAATACGCACTTAACGTTGATTACCAACATGCCGTACGGCTAATGAAAGAAGTCTCACAGCATCCGACCAAATCTTCATTTCAAAACACAACGCTTTATTGTTTAAGCCGATTGATTTACGAAAATCCGGACGTCGCTTCGTACGTTCCCGATAAAAAACATCCGAAAGATTTATTGCATTTGGCTATTGAAATGAATGATGCCCGCATTATTGCGGCGGTTTTGGAATTTACGCGGAAAAATTGGACTTCCGCCTTAAAAAACAAAGATCAACTGGATATGGCTTTAATGGCTTTTGCAGCGCCGCGTGATGATTTCAAACTGGGGATGCAACTGGTTCGGGCAGGCGCTTCTTTAACGTTTGTGCCTGATTATAAAGCGCTCGGATTGGAACCGACCGGCGACACACCGTTGATGTATTACTTAAAATTGCCGGCCCATCAGTACATTGCCAAAAAGCTGCCTTCAACGGAAAGCTTCCCGTACGGAAACAACGTGCCGTTGTTGACGCATCAAAATGCCGACGGAGAGACGTTGTTTTCGCTGTTATGCAAAACCGGTTATCCGTTTGAAGTTAAAACCATGTGCGAAGTCATTCGCAATCTGCCGCAGGAAGCCGATTATAAGGCTGCCGTTAATTTGGAAAAAGCAAAAGCATATCTTGAAAAACGGCTGGACAGACTGGATCCGATTGAACATGAATCGGATCGTAATCACTTGAGTTATGTTTATTATCTGGCCGGATTCAGAAACATCAAATCCAACAAAACACCGCCGTCTTCTTTGGAAATGACGGCTCAAGCCGTCAACAACGCCGTTAGCAGCGTCAAAGAAACATTAAATGCGTTGCAGGGCGAGTTTGATTTCGGAACCCCCGTACCGCCGCGCGTGGTCGTCAAGGCGGCTGTTCCGACGCCGGTAAAAGAACAAATCATCGAAGATTATCTGCCGGGTCTGG
>CALXTZ010000079.1 GCA_944391545.1 uncultured Alphaproteobacteria bacterium | reverse complement strand
CTGTTTCCGTACCGCCGCAAATGCTCGGAGTCGGAGAGCATTATGCGTTGACCGTCGAAGGGGATTCAATGATTAACGCCGGTATATTGGATGGGCATACGGTCATTATTCAACGAACACAAACGGCCGAGAACGGGGCAATTGTCGTGGCTTTGGTGGATGGATTTGAAGTCACGTTGAAGCGTCTTCGCCGCAAAGGAAACGTTATTGCGCTGGAACCGGAAAATCCCAAATATGAAACGCGTATTTTGCCGCCGGAACGTGTGGCCGTGCAAGGGCGGCTTGTCGGATTGATGCGCAATTATTGATCGGGAATAATCGGGGTTTTGCCGGGAAAACAGGCTCTTTCGCGTAGCGTCAAATAGAAATCTTTGTTTGTCCGAGCCGATTAATTTGACGTGGGAACAGCTCTTCAAGTGTCGGCAAATTAAAATCAGGTAAGCCGGTTGCAAAAGAAATGCTGTTGTCAATCGGAGACGGCAAAGGGGCGGTGTTTATTCACGGATGTGTGATTTCCTGTCATTGATTAGGACGGCTGGCAGGCTATACTTGTTGATGTGTGCAAGATTTTCTATCGTTCGGTAGGTTGGCCGTCGGGCGGTGTTGATTGACAGCTATGGGATTTTCCGCCATCAATCGGAGGTGTTTCGGGTGCGTTTGCCGGACGAAAAGGGATGTTGACAAGGGCGCTTCATTCAAACGGATCGGGTCATTCGTCAGAGCAGGGGGCTTCAATCAATATCTTGTTTAAAACAGCGCCTGAAAGTCAGACGGATCTGTCCGGATGCACTGGTTGTCAGAAAAGAATTTTTCTTTAAAACGGTTGAAAAGCTTGTTGTCTGAAGCTGTTTTAGGTTTACTCTTACAAAATCACCTCTTTTTCATTTATCCATTCAAAAAGAATTGACAGGCTTTTTCGGTCTCGCTATACTGGCCTCGATATGGGATGTCCCATATGAAGTGCCTTGAAAGAGGTGCGGGGCTGTCAGAAGCTCTTTACACAAAGCGGCGCATGATATTGTGTCGATAGTCGTCTTTCCTAGGGAGACGATAAAATATCCCCGGCTTTTGGGTCGGGGAGCCTGTGGTGCATGTTCAGGAGGAGGTTTCCTTTAAAGACCATGGGAATCATTTCTTTGTGTATGATTTCTGAACTCTCCGACCACCTTTTTCAAAGGTGGTTTTTGTTAACTTTGTTAAAGGAGAGAAAGAAATGTTTAAATCGTATCTTTTTGGAACTGCTGCCGCTTTGTTGATCAGCTTTTCGGCGCAGGCGCAAGTAAATCAGTACGTTGCGTTGAAAGGTGTTATCGCCAGACCGTCTATCGATACATCGATGACTTTTTCTGATTTAAGCGGCGCTAATTCAGAGAAATATACCTATGATTGGGATGAAACGACGGGCGGCGTTCGATTAGCGTATGGTGTGCAAGTTCCAGTGTGGGGCGGTGCTTTCCGGCCGGAAATCGAACTCGGATGGAATGCTGATCTCGAAAAGAAAAGCAATGATGCGGACACCGGCGATAAAGAAAAAATTGACGTGTCCAGTTACAGCGCTTTCTTAAACGTTTACTATGACATTCATACCGGCACGGTTGTCACGCCTTATATCGGCGGCGGTGTGGGATATGCGCATGTCAAATCGAAATACACCTATCGTAATGACATTTATGACGATGCTGCGGATTTCAAAGCTTCGTCCGGAACATTTGCGTGGAATGTCGGTGCGGGTGTCGCAGTTGCTTTAACGGATCATTTATCCCTTGATGTCGGGTATAAATTTACGGATTACGGCTCTGTCGATAAAACGGTCTCTTACCCGATGTGGGATGAGAAGCAAAAATTTGAAACCGAGCTTCAGGCACACGAAGCGACAATCGGTTTGCGGTTAACGTTTTAACGCAAAGAAAAGGAGCCGTTCGGCTCCTTTTTTATCTTTCAAGCTGATTTGAAAACAACGTATATTCCGGTGCCATATTCGGTAACATCAACGGTTTTTGTCGGCGTGTAATAAACGTCATTAATACTGTTTTGTCACGTCCCATATAAGTTGAATTGGTTTGAATATGCGTCTTTAAGTTTTGTGCCATTGTTTTCATCGCTTCCCGAAAAGCGGGATGTGATGTGTAATACGTGTCATAATCCAAAGTCGAATTGTTGAAATAACGACGCATTTCGTCCAAAACTTTTTGCTCTTTTTCCGGAATACCTTTGTTGGCGCAGAAATAAGCGCCGAGCATTTTTAACACGGAAATTTCTTTAGCTTCGTTCGGCGGCAAGTCATTGTCTTTGCGTTTAAAGTTTTCCGATAAATACTTCTTTAACCAAGCAGACGGAATATGGTTCGGATTTAAGTGGCCGGTTTTGATATTATATAAGTCCGTATCAATCGCTTTAAATAAAATTTTGGCCGCTTGGTCAATTTTAGCCGTTTGTTTTAAAACGTCTGCAAGAGGAATAAATGAATTTTCTAAATCCAGCGCTTTGGACGTATGAATTCCTTCCAATTGCGTATAAGCAGCCGGCATGGCAGACGGAAACGCCGTCATTAAATCAAAATTTTTAGACGGTTTCGACGGATGATTATAGATGGCGTACCGGACATAGCAGTGCCCGTTTGTCTCTGTGGATAAAATGACACCCGGTTGTAAAACGGCCGGAGTAATGTCACCGGACATTAAGTCTTCTTCCTGCAACGAACAACTTTCTTTTTTGCCGGTCAGCAAATTTGTGCAGAATAAAACATAATTGCCGTTGTTGAAATAAACATTTGAAACCTTATGCAGTTTCATGTTGCCGTTATAAATAAGTTTAACGTTTAATTCTTTTCCGTCGATTGTGATTTTCATGGTCTTTTCCTTTTTCCCTTTTGAAGACATCTTCTTTTATACACGCACTTTTTTGTTTTGTCAAGTATTATGGAAAATTTTTTAAAAATTCAAAAAGAACTGCCCCATTTTGCTTTTTTGGCTTTTTTATAAAGGTCTTTGTCTTTTTTGCTGACAGGGACGCATGCCGCGTGTCCGTCCGGTTTACAAAGCGTTAAATGGACATGACCGGGATATATGCGAACAGGGCGCAGAATACGGGCAACCGGTGAAGAGACTGGTGTTTTTGAAGCCGCTAAATAACAAAACTTTTCATCTTCGTATCCCAAAACGGCATTTTTGAGCCGGCGATGGTTTTTTGTTCTGGCAATTCGGGATGAAAAATGGCACCAGTCTTCATCTGACAAAGGACACGGTTCATGATGCGGGCAGGGCGCGATGAGAAAAGCGCCGTTTTCCAATAAAACGGATCTGTAGCGCATGATTTGTCTGAAACCCTCCGGCGTGCCGGGTTCGACGATTAACAGCATTTTCTGGGTTGCTTGCCAAAGGCTTAACAGAGCGGTGATGCGGTTTTGTTCGGCCAGCTCATTTAACATGTATGAAGCGATGACTAAATCGGCTTTTTCGGTGTGAAGGCCGCGTGTTAAATCTTCATTTTTCCAAGTCGGCAAAGGTCGTATTTCGGATTTTGACAACAGATTTTGCCCGATTCGACGCATAGCATCGGCTCGTTCCAAACAAACAATCCGTTGAAAAGACAGAAGTTGCACAGCGGCGCATGTTGCAGCTCCGGTTCCGGCGCCGACATCCAGTAAAGTGCGAAACGCTGTCGGATCGGTTCTTGCGAGCGTTTGTTCCAGCGCATCAAAAACCGCGCCGAAGGTTGCCGGCATTCGTACCAATGCATAAGCAACGGCTTCATCCGGCCGGGATAAAAGACTGTCGCCCGTTCTTTGTTGAAAACGATACCGATCGGAAACAACTTTCGCTTGTTCCGCCAAGTTTTTGGACGACTGCGGGAGCATCAATTCTTCTAAAGCGGCTTGAAGTTTGGGCGGCATATCCATAAAATATTTTTCCTTTGTTTGAAATTTGTTATAATGGATATTATATGGAAAAGCAAGAATATCCTTCTACTCATTAGGAAAAAAGAAGGCCGATAAAATCGCATTATGGGAATTAAATGAACGCCTTAACGGGTTTTAAAACCATGCCTCATCGTCTCTCCGTGATTAAAAACTGAACCGAACACCGCCGAGACCTTCGATATTATAAACGTCTCCTTCGGTGAACAGGTAACGATACCGGCCCATGACTTCAAAGGCGATATTTTGGGTCAGGTCAATGGAAGCGCCGATTTGAGCCCAAATCATAAAGTTTGTTTCATCTCAATCAAATTATCGTCAACGGATAACTTGTTAGCGTAGGAAAATTGAAAAGAAATTTTAAAAGATGGTGCCGGCAGAGGGACTCGAACTCCCGACCTGATGATTACAAATCAACTGCTCTACCAACTGAGCTATGCCGGCACGATGGAAAACTTTATATCCGATTCGATGTAAAAAAGCAACCCCTTTTTTATTTTTTTGAAAATTTTGTGAAGAGCCGCGCCCTTTTCGTTCATGTGTTTTTTAAAAGGGTTATAACATAAAAATCGGATTGTTCTCTTTTCAATTCTTTAATTAAGGCATGAAAAACTTTAATTTAACAAGTTAAAACAGAGCAGATGCCGACAATATCAACTTGATTAAAATTAAAAAGTCTAATTTTACGATTTACTTTTTGTGCATGGAATTGTAGTTTTAATAACTTGAAAATATTTAACCATTAAAGGGAACAAGATGGATTGTCTTTTTTGTAAAATCATTAATAAGAAAATATCAAGTCTGATTGTTTATGAAGATGCAAATGTTCTGTGTATTATTCCAAAGGACATGGAAGTCTATGGGCATATACTTATTATTCCTAAAAAACATTTTAACGATATTTTTGATATTCAAAATAAAGATTTACAAAATTTGATGACTGTTGCAAAGAAAATTTCTATAAGCTTGCGAAAAAAAATTGGAGCAACGGGTATTAATATATTGCATGCTAGCGGAAAAGATGCCGGTCAATCAGTTCAACATTTTCATTTACATCTTTTCCCAAGATTTAAAGATGACAAAGTGAATGCTTGGCCCCAATTGCCTGAAAATAGTTTTAATAAAGAAGAAATTTTCCGTAAGATTGTTTTTATAAAATAAAAAACTTTCTATCGGTTGCTTTAAAGTCAGGATACTTAAAAAAAAGTTGCCTTCTTTTCACATCAAAAGTTTCATGTTGTTTTTTTCATTTTCTGTGATAAGATGACAAAATTGAAAGGGAGAAACGTATGCCATCCATTTTTTCAACCATCTTTTCTGCGGTTTTGCGCTATAACAAACAACGTACGAATGATGTCGTCGGCGCTTATCCGGAGCGGCTGCATGTAAGGGCTTTACCCGAAAGACGATATTTAAAGACGTCTCGTGTGATGGCTATGATTGCGTTTGTCAGCATTGCTTTTAACTTCGGATTTGCTTTTGTGTATATGAAAATGGCGTCTTCCGTTTCTTCCGTCATTGCGCAGCCTTTGCCGGAAAATCCGACGGCAGAACAACGGGCGCGGCGAACGACACGGCTTTACAGACTGGACATGTTCAACCAAGCCGTTAAACAAATTGAACCGGCCGAAACAATGCGGTCTGCTCGAACGCTGGTTGCCGAAAACTTGATAGAAGAGTATATTACTTTACGCTACGCAATTGTTCCGAGTTATGAAGAAATGGCTCAACGAATGGCTGAAGGCAGCAAGCTTTATTTGTTGTCCAGCACGGCCGTTGCGTCTGAATTTTCTTATGAAAAAGATCAGGTTTTTCGCAATGTACGAAACGGAATAACGCGGGAAGTGTATATATATTCTATAAAAAATGTGAACACGGATTTGTTTGAAGTCATCTTTGATGTTTTTACGTTTGATGAAAAAGCAGCGGCTCAACGTGTGTGTAAGTGTTTAAGCAAAGATGAAGCCTGTTTGACGTGTTTACGGGAAAAGGCGACGTATGTTCAACGGTATAAAGCAATGATGCGCGTGCGTTTCCAAGCGGGGTTAAGTTCATTGGAAGATGTTTTGCAAAATCCATATTTCTTTAACATTTATACATATTCTTTATTCCCGGTAACTATTCAAAACGATGATCCGTGGCACGATATTGACCGTGCTTTGTGACGTTTGTTTTAATTATTTTATGAAAGAGGTCTTATGGCCTCTTTTTTTTATGCAGAAAGTACTTGACGGGGGGGGGGGGGGAATGTATGCTGTTTTCAAGGCTGTTTTGTAAAGAAGGGGGAAGGATGGAAAA
>CALXTZ010000078.1 GCA_944391545.1 uncultured Alphaproteobacteria bacterium | reverse complement strand
AAACAGACAACAAAACAGACACAAGTGTTGTCGCCAAATCAGCAACCGGTTGGGCATAAATGTATCCGTTAAACGTAAAGTAGTGATTTAAAATCAGCAAAAGCGGAACAAAGAAAAACAACTGCCGCCCCAGCACCAAAAACATCGCAAGCATCGCTCGGCCGGTTGCCTGAAACGTCATCGTAATCGTAAATTGAACACCCAGCAGCGGAATTGCCCATAAAAAAGCATGTATCATTTGCTGTCCGATACGAATAACCTGCGCATTATCTATAAACAGCGCCATCGCCTGATAACTGAACAAGTACAGCAAAATCGCGCAGGTAACGGATAAAACACTGCCGTAAATCAAAGTCACTTTAAATGACGACAACAACCGCTTCACGTTCTTTGCGCCGTAGTTGTATCCGGCAAAAGGCTGATACCCTTGTGCCAATCCCATGACCAGGAAAAAGACGACACTGTTCAAACGCATTTGAATGCCGTTCGCCGCAATCACGTTTTCACCGTAAACGCTGCCGATATTGTTCGTCAGGACATTCGAAAATCCCATGATTAACGCGCTCAAAGACGACGGAATACCGATGGCCAGGATATTATAAATCATGTCTTTATCGGGCTTAAAAAACCGATAGTTCAACGACAAAAACGAAGAGCGATACATAAAATAAAACAAGTAATATGACACCCCGATTCCGTTGCCGATCAAAGTCGCAATAGCCGCGCCTTTGATGCCCATCCCCATTTTAAAGATAAACAGATAATCCATCACGATATTCACGCCGGTACCGAGCAAAATCCCGATCATTGCATGATTTGTCGCACCTTCGGATCGAATAAGCCCGGCCAAAGTGACTTGCAAAATCGGCAGGAAACTCATGGAAGACATAACGATTAAATATTCTTTCGTATATTGAAACGTCCCGGTTGTCGCCCCGAACCATCGGACAATTTTATCAATGTAAAGTCCAAAAAATCCGGTCAAAATCATCCCGACCAGCACCGATAAATAAAAACAAGTCGCACTGGCGCGTTTCACTTCGGCCAAGTCCCGCTCACCCAATTTCCGGGAAAGATAAGACGCGCCACCGACGGCAAAAATATTACCGGCCGCCTGAAAAACCATCATAATCGGCATAGCAAACGTAATCGCCGCCACCATATCGGCATTACCTGTTCTGGCAATAAAAAAGGTATCCGTCAGTCCGTATATGATTTGAACCAACATGGCCAGCATAGACGGAAAAGCCAGTAATAAAATCGCTTTCGGAACCGGATAGGATTCCATAATTTGAATTTTTCCGGACGCCATTTTTCACCCTTTATTTTCAACCACTTTAAAAGATGAAAAAAGATTCGTAAAGCTTATTTTTGAAAATCTTCCGGCAGCGGCAAATCATCATGGAACCGAACCGGCGCATGCGATCCGTCGCAAAACGGTTTGTTTTTGGATAAACCGCACCGGCACAAAGTCTGGCGATTGCGGACTTCATACGGCTGACCGGAAGCATCCTTTACAGGAATACCGCCTTTGACAAACAACGGCCCGCTGACACCCAACCGCGGATCTTCCAAAACTCCGATGGATTTTTCCAATTTAAATTCCAAAATACGCCCTGTTGCCGGATCAACCATCATCAATCGGCCGGCCGGACATTGACATGCTTCGCGAACGGCGATTTGTTGAGACTGCTCATCTGCGTTCATCACCAAATTCCATACTTGCCCGAACGCATCGCAAAATCTGGCAAAGGCACAATAAGCTTCATTGTCCAACAGCGTGTATTTGGGGCCTTGATAAGCTTTTGCATTTTGAATAATCGACTCTTTCGAAGCCGTTTCCGTTCCGTCAAATCCGTGTGCATGCGATCCGTCACAAAACGGTTTGTTTTTAGATCGACCGCACCGACACAAAGCAACCGGCTCTTCCGGCGGTGCCGGCGAATGATAAACATCGCCTTTGACATAATCCCAAGACTGGCCGTATTCATTCGGTGCAATGACTTCCTGACGAATTGTCGGATTTCCGAAAACCAAATAAGGGCCGTCTTTGCTGACTTCAATATAAATGTCTTGTTGTTCCGGTAGCGGTGTTTGTTTTTTTGTGTCGGTCATAGCGTTCTCCTTTCCTCTTTATATAGAAACATTTTTTTAAAAATCAACCGAAAGAAGAGAGCGCCAAAAAAAGATTGAAAAAAATACAAAAAGTGCTAAAAAGAAAGAGTTGTGCAATTGTCTGCACAAAAACGCTTATTTTACCAAAGGAGTTTACGATGCGTATGAGTTATCTCATTGGCCGTCGGCACAAAGAAAAACCGGCCGAAGCCACTTTAATCAGCCACATTTATCTTTTACGGGGCGGCTATATTCGACCCGTGGCCAACGGGATTTACTCTATGTTGCCGCCGGCATTTCGGATCGCTGCCAAAATTGAAAACATTATTCGCGAAGAAATGAATGCCATCGACGGCCAGGAAATCAAAATGCCCGTGGTTTTACCGCGCGAACTGTGGGACGAAACCAAACGGTATGATACCGTCGGATCCGAATTGCTGCGTTTTGAAGACAGAACCAAACACGGCATGTTGCTGGCAATGACGCATGAAGAAGCGGTTACGGCGTTGGCACGGACGGAAGCAACCAGCTATAAAGATTATCCGTTCATGCTGTATCAGATTCAAACCAAGTTTCGGGATGAAGCGCGTTCGCGCGGCGGCCTCATTCGTGTCCGTGAATTTACGATGAAAGATGCTTACTCGTTCCACCGGACGCAGGAAGATTTGGATGCGTATTATGACCGTTGTGCAACGGCCTATCACCGCATCTATGCCAGATGCGGCGTGCCGGAAGTTGTTTCCATTCAATCCGACACCGGCATGATGGGCGGCAAAGTGGCGCATGAATATATGTTGCTGACCGACAGCGGCGAAGACAAAATCGCACACTGTCCGGAATGCGGCTATTTGGCGAATTTTGAAGTCGCTTCTTCCGTTTTGCCCGAACCCGATGCCGAAGAAATGAAACCGTTGGAAGAAGTGGCGACGCCCGGAACATCGACAATTGAATCGCTGGCCGCGTTTTTAAACATGCCCGAATCCAAGTTGGCTAAAGTTGTTTTCTATATCACCGAGTCCGGAAAAATGGTAACGGTCATGATTCGCGGTGATATTGAAGTGAATGAAATTAAGCTGGCTAAAGTTTTAAAAGAACCGTTTGCCTTTGCCAACGATGCCGAAATCGAATCTATCGGCGGTGTTCCCGGTTTTGCAACCGGCATGGGATTAACGGGCGGAATTGTTGTGGTGGATGGGTCCATTGCATCGGCGCCGAATTTAGTTTGCGGTGCCAACAAAAAAGACACACACCTGTTGAATTTCAATGTGAAGCGAGACTTGCCGAATGCGGTGATTGCGGACATTGCAACGGTTCAAGAAGGCCAAATTTGTCCGGTTTGCCGCAAAGGTCACATTCAAATGCGCCGCGGCATAGAAGTCGGTAATATTTTTAAATTGGGTACGTTCTACACACAAAGCATGCACATGACCTATGCGGATGAAAACGGAACGGAACAAACACCGATTATGGGATGTTACGGAATCGGTGTCGGGCGGTTAGTCGGCAGCGTGATAGAAGCCAAACATGATGACTATGGCCCGATTTGGCCGATGACGATTGCACCGTGGCAAGTTCAATTAAACGTGTTAAAGATGGAAGAAGGCAACACGAAAACAACGGCGGAACAGCTTTACAAAGATTTGGAAAGCGCCGGGTTGGAAGTCCTTTATGATGATCGGAATTTATCACCGGGGACTCAATTTGCCGAAGCGGATTTAATGGGCATTCCGTTGCGTCTGATAGTCAGCCCGCGCAATTTGGAAAAAGGCATGGTTGAATATAAGGTGCGTGGCAGAGATGAAAAAGGATTTATTCCGCTGTCCGAAGTTGTTTCTTTTGCCAGGGAATTTGTTCAAAAAGAAATCGACAAAATCAATGCCGTTGCTTAATCAAAAAAGGGACCTTTTCAGGTCCCTTTTCAAATTATCGCACCAACGGTTTATATTTAATGCGATGCGGTTGATCGGCTGCACTGCCTAACCGGCGACGCTTATCCGCTTCATATTCTTCATAATTGCCTTCAAACCACACAACGCGGCTGTCGCCTTCAAAAGCCAAAATATGCGTTGCCAATCGATCCAAAAACCATCGATCGTGAGACGTAATCACGGCGCAACCCGGAAAGTCCATCAAAGCTTCTTCCAATGCCCGCAACGTATCCACGTCCAAATCATTCGTCGGTTCGTCCAACAAAATCACGTTCGCGCCTTTTTTCAACATCTTTGCCAAATGGACGCGGTTGCGTTCACCGCCGGACAATTGACCGACTTTCTTTTGTTGATCCGCGCCTTTGAAATTAAATTGCGCCACATAAGACCGAGATTGAACTTCTCGTTTGCCGAGTTGCAGAACATCTTTTCCGTCCGAAATTTCCTGCCAAACGGTATTGTTCGGATTCAAAGCATCCCGAGATTGATCCACATATCCCAATTCAACCGTTTCACCCAATCGGAAAGACCCGGCATCCGCCTGTTCCTGACCCGTAATAATCCGCATCAACGTTGTTTTGCCGGCGCCGTTCGGGCCAATCACACCGACAATACCGCCGGGCGGCAAGTTAAATGTTAAATCATCAAAAAGCAATTTATCACCAAACGCTTTTTTCAAATGTTCAGCACAAATCACCACATCTCCCAACCGTTCTCCGGCAGGAATGATAATCTGCGCCGTCGTCGGCGTTTTTTCGCCAGCCTTTTTCACCAACTCATCATACGCCGCAATCCGCGCTTTAGACTTTGCCTGGCGCGCTTTCGGCGATTGCCTGATCCATTCCAATTCTTCCTTCATGGTGCGTTGACGAGCATTTTCTTCCCGCTCTTCCTGCGCCAATCGTTTCTCTTTTTGTTCCAACCAAGAAGAATAATTCCCTTCGTACGGAATCCCTTCGCCGCGATCCAATTCCAAAATCCATCCGGTCACATTATCCAGGAAATATCGGTCATGCGTTACCATAACGACCGTTCCCGAATATTCTTTCAAAAACCGCTGCAACCACTCCACACTTTCGGCATCCAAATGATTTGTCGGTTCATCCAAAAGCAACAAATCCGGATGAGACAAAAGCAACCGGCACAAAGCGACGCGTCTTTTTTCACCGCCGGACAGTTTCGTGACATCCCATTCTCCCGGCGGACAGCGCAAAGCATCCATAGCAATTTCAATGGTGCGTTCCAACTCCCACCCGTTGCAAGCGTCGATTTTTTCCTGCAACTCGGCTTGTTCTGCTAACAAAGCATCCATATCCGCATCCGGATCGGCAAACTTCATGTTGACTTCTTCAAACCGTTTCAACAAATCACGTGTTTCGCCGACACCGTCCATGACATTTTCCAAAACGGTTTTAGACGGATCCAGTTGCGGTTCCTGCGGCAGATAGCCGACGCTGACACCTTCGGCCGCCCACGCTTCGCCCCGAAAATCCGTATCCAGCCCCGCCATAATTTTCAATAACGTCGACTTCCCGGCGCCGTTCGGTCCCAAAACGCCGATCTTTGCACCCGGGAAAAACGACAACCAAATGTTTTTCAACACTTCTTTGCCGCCCGGCCAAGTCTTACACAAATCTTTCATGACATAAATATATTGATACGATACCATCCGCATGACTCCTTCTTTCGTACCGGTATTATACAGACTTCTTTTTAAAATGCAAAAGGAACTTATACGCCGCTTGATCCGAACTTGTCAGACCCGCGCACCGTTTCTCCCACGCACGCAACTTCCTCGATTTGCGGATGAATAATCGGACACACCACCATTTGCGCAATCCGATCTCCGGGTTCAATCACGAAATCTTCATCCCCCGTGTTTAATAAAATCGTCATGATTTCACCGCGATACCCCCAATCAATCGTCCCGGGCGTATTGACAACCGTTATGCCTTTTTTGGCTGCCAGCCCGGAACGAGGCCGCACTTGAATTTCATACGCATCCGTATCCGCCTCTATTTCACACTGAATACCGTTGGGAATAATCGCCCGTTTGCCCGGCGCAACCACAATCGTCTCCGTTATTGCCGCCCGCAAATCCATGCCCGAATCACCCGGCTTCGCATACGTCATTTTACCCCAATCCGGCCGATAAGACGGCAAATAACAAATCTTTAATTT
>CALXTZ010000077.1 GCA_944391545.1 uncultured Alphaproteobacteria bacterium | reverse complement strand
TTGTGGCGCACGAATATTTCCATAACTGGAGCGGTGACCGCGTGACGGCCAGAGATTGGTTCAACTTATCGTTAAAGGAAGGCTTTACGGTCTACCGAGATCAAGAATTTTCAAGCGACCAGAGATCTCGTACGGTCAAACGGATTGATGACGTCGATATATTGAAAAATTACCAATTTCCCGAAGATGACGGCCCTTTGGCGCATCCCGTTCGACCGGATTCGTTTGCGACGATTGAAAACTTTTACACAACGACCGTTTATGACAAAGGAGCCGAACTGATCCGGATGCAGGAAAAAATCTTGGGATATGACGGCTTTCATAAAGGATGCGATTTGTATTTCAGCCGCCATGACGGTCAAGCCGTGACCATTGACGATTTCGTCAAGTGCATGGAAGATGCCAATAAAACAGACTTATCTCAATTCATGCGGTGGTATTCCACGGCCGGACGCCCGACGGTTCATGTAACACAAAAGTATGATTCGGACACGCGGACATACACGCTGACGCTGACGCAAAAAACAAAAACAACGACCGAACCGTTTGTCATTCCGCTGGGTATGGGGCTCATCGGGCCGGACGGCAAAGAACTTTTAACACAAACGCTTGTTTTGACCCGAAATGAGCAAACCTTTACATTTAAAGACATACCGCAACGGCCGGTTTTATCCCTTAACCGTTCTTTTACGGCACCGGTCAGCATTGACATCGATTATACGGATGAAGAACGATTACATCTGATGACGTATGATACGGATGATTTTAACCGGTACGAACTGGGTCAAAATTACGCATTAAAAGAAATTTTGAATATGGTGCGCGAAAAACGGACACAGCCGAATGAAGCCTTTATCCGAGCTTTCGGTTCCTATTTAAATCAATCCGATGCAGATCCGGCCTTTGTGGCTCGCGCCGTTTTATTACCGGCCGCTTCTTTCATCGGCGATCAAACGGACGTATTTGACGTTGATGCCGTTTTGGATGCGCGGCGTCAGGTTCGAAAAGCCTTTGCCGATGTGTTCAAAGACCGATTAAAAGACATTTATACCGGGTTGGTTGACTTTGAAAAACCATTCTCTCCGGATCCGAAAGAAGCCGGCAAACGAGCCTTAAAAAATGCCGCCTTGACTTATTTAGCTTTAACGGATGAAGCGCACCTGGTTCAAGAAGCTTATCAAAAATCAACCAATATGACTGATTTAATGGCCGCCTTGTCGGCTTTGGTCACACACGCGTTGCCGGGGTTTGAAGAAGCTTTGCAAGATTTCTATCATCGGTACGAAGACGATCATTTGGTTTTAAACAAATGGTTTTCATTGCAAGCGATGGCGGATTTAAAAGACAGCCTGCCCCGCGTTCAAAAATTAATGCACCATCCGAAATTTCAATTAACCAATCCGAATAATGTTCGGGCAGTTATCGGCGGATTTACGCACAACTTACGGTCTTTCCATGCAACGGACGGATCGGGGTATCGGTTCTTGGCCGACCAAGTCATTGCTTTAAATGCGCTGAACCCGCAAATGGCAGAACGGATTTTGCATCCTTTGACGCGCCTGTCTCACTTTAATGAAACGCGCCGGATGCACATGAAAAACGAATTGGAGCGCATTTTAAAAACGGATTCGGTTTCCGTCAATGTTCAAGAAACCGTTTCCAGAGCGTTGAAAGGAGCATAAAATGGGGCTTATTATTCTGAAATTCATCCTGATGGCCAGTATCTTGGGCGGCGTTATCAAGGCTTATTTTAATTATCCTTTTATTCAAGACAATCCCAAAATTGCCGGCGGCTTGTTGATTTTGGTAGTCTTGTTCGGTTTATGGATTATTCCGAGATCTTTGGGCTTTATTTTTAAATTACTGATTATTGCCGCCTGTCTGTTCGGATTAGGATACGCAGGCTACAAAGTCTTCGGTTGGGGCGGCGACTGGATGCGAAGCTTTTTATCAAACGAGGACGAACCGATGGTTTCTCAAACGCTTGAAGAAGCCGTCGAAGAGCAAACCGCAGCCATCGCCAGCTATCAGGATCACGACAAAGTCGCCGGTCAAGTCAGTGAAGTCAGAAGTGGTTATTTTTTCCAAATGGGTCCGGCTTTCATTAAACTGTACGGAATTGATGCACCGGATCCGGCTCAAAATTGCAGCGATAAATACGGCAACCGCTACCCGTGCGGCGATATGTCCAAAGAAGCGTTAGAGCGGTTGATTTTACGAAAAATCGTCACTTGCACTCCGGTCGGCGGAGACGGCTTCGGCAATTACATTGCAACATGCGCGATTGAAGGCGTTGATGTCGGATCGGCTATGGTTTCCAGCGGTTGGGCCGTTGCGGACAGAAGCCAGTCCAAAGTGTACATTCCTTATGAAAAAAAAGCGCATGACCAAAAAATCGGTTTATGGGAAGGCTCTTTTACGGCGCCTTGGGATTACCGGGACAAGGTCAAAATGCAACAATCTCAACAACAAAATAAAAGCAAAGGCTTTTTTTTTTTTTTTAAATGAAAACAGTAAAAGCATTAACGGAAACCGATACACAAAAAATAGCCGCTGCCCTGGCGCCCTTGTTGCAACCGGGTGACATTGTTGCCCTCTGGGGAACGCTGGGCGTCGGCAAAACCGCTTTTTCACGCTATCTTATCCAACATATGACGCAAACGGCGCAGGACGTTCCCAGCCCGACTTTCACGTTATTGCAAGTATACGATACGGACGCTTTTCCGATTTATCATTTTGACTTGTATCGCCTGGACAAGCCGACGGACGTATATGAGTTGGGAATTGAAGATGCTTTTATTGATGCGGTTTCTTTAATCGAATGGCCGGATAAAATGGGGCGGTTATTGCCCAAAGCCAACCGATTGGACATTCGAATTAACGTGGACGGAACAACGCGTCTTTTTACGTTCGACAGCGCGGACGCCTCGTGGCAAAAAAGGTTAAATACATGGCAAGTGACGATATAATTCAGGCTTTTTTAAAACGGAATCATTTAGAGATGTTTCCGTTGCAGTGGTTGACACAAGACGCCTCGATGCGGCGGTATGCTCGGATTGATTGTTCGGACAAAAGCTATATTTTAATGGACTCCCCGCAAACGGAACACCCGTATGAATTTTACAAAGTCGATCAAATCTTAATCAAACACGGATTAAGCGCGCCCGTTATTTATGATGAAGATCTGCCCAACGGCCTGTTACTATTGGAAGATTTCGGTGACGATACCTACGCCGCGCTTTTGAAGGGCTCATCCGATCAAGAACACGACCTTTATACGGCAGCGCTGGATGTTTTGATTCAACTGCGATCCGTTCCTTTGTCGGATATCGGCGCTATTGCCAAGTATCAGGAACCGCAGATGATTGAACATTTGGAAACATTTACGGATTGGTTTATGCCATATGTTTTGCATGGCAAAACGCAAGATTCTGTCAAAGCGGATTTTATTCGGATATGGAAAAAGCTCATTCCGCAGGCGCTTGAAACCGGGCAAGGATTAATTTTATGGGATTTTCATATCAATAATTTAATGAAGCTTGATCGTCCGGGCGTGCAATCGTGCGGTATTTTGGATTTCCAAGACGCGCGCATCGGCCCGTTTTCATATGATTTGGTTTCATTGTTGGAAGACGCGCGCCGTCCGATGAATACAGCTTTGCGCACACAATTAATGACCCGTTATTTATCCGAAATCCCCGTTCAAGAACAAGCCGATTTCATTCGCTCCTATCATATTTTAGCGGCCAAACGTCATCTGCGGGTTTTGGGATTTTTTGTTCGGCTGTGTCAACGCGACCACAAAGCCGGTTATTTAAAGCATCTGCCGCATGTTTACGGTTTGTTGGAACAACATTTGGAAGAACCTTATCTGGCAGAATTAAAAGAATGGTTTTATCAAACGCTGCCGCATATGCTGCCCGAGGAAGAACATGATTAGCACCATTTCATCCGTTCACTCTTTTGCGGACATATTGGCGCTTGAGATGATGAATCACGCGCAAAAAGATGTGTGGGGATTATCCAAAATACAAATGATTTTACCGACGCGGCGGGCTACCAAAACAATGCGGGAAGCTTTTTTACGCCAAAGCCGGGGCCAAACCATGATGTTGCCTAAAATGACGGCGTTGTATGATTTGGAAACAACGGACACGCATATTCCCGACAGCATTTCGGCCGTAGAAAGACAGTTTTTGCTGATGCGGTTATGCCAACAACGTCAATCTTTGTCTCCGGACAAAGCGTTTCAATTGGCCGGATCATTGGCCTCCCTTTTGGATGAAATGCACCAACATGAAGTTTCTTTGGATTGCTTGGAAACATTGGTTCCGGATATATTCGCGGAACATTGGCAACAAACGCTTCAATTTTTAGACATTATCAAAACCTTTTGGCCGCAAATTTTAGCGCAAAGGAACCAAATCGATCCCGCAGACCGTCAAATTCGCGTCATTGATGCACTCATCTCGTCTTGGCAAACGTCCCCGCCGCAAGAATCGGTGTATGCCATCGGTTTTACGGGCGGCCTGCCCGCCATTGAACGATTTTTAAAAGCCGTCCATGCTTTACCGAACGGGCATGTGATTTTGCCTGATCTGGACACGCGCATGAATGATGAAGATTGGGATGCTTTGGACGAAACACATCCGCAGTACCATTTAAAAAAACTGTTGACCGCCCTTGACATTGACCGACGAAACGTGCGCGTCATTCATGAAAAAGCGGACGAGAGGCAGCGTTTCATCTGTGAAAGCTTAAAGCCGGCCGTCACGACCAACGATTGGCGCGACGTTCAACCGTTTGATACTTCGGTTTTACAAAATGTCCGTTCCATTGCGTGCGCCACGCCGGTCAGCGAAGCCCTAACGATTGCTTGCGAACTGCGGCGTGTCTTGGAAACACCCGGTAAAACAGCCGCCTTGGTCACAACAGATAGAACCTTAAGCCGCCGCGTCATCAGCGAAATGAAAAGATGGGACGTTTTGTTGGATGATTCGGCCGGAACGCCTTTGACAAAAACGCCGGTCGGTTCTTATTTGTTGTTGTTGGCTAATGCGGCATTGGAAAAGTCAGGCAATGCTTTGCTGGCTCTGTTAAAACATCCTTTGGCAACGGACGGAGATGCCGTCGGCGTTTTGAAATTAAAAGTCCGGGATTGGGAGAAAACGGCGCGGCTTCAAAAAACGCCTTTTGCTCCGCAACTTAAAACACGGTTGGAGCCTTTTTTCACTCTCTTTATCGGTTCGGAACCAGTGCCGGCGGATGAGTTGTTAAAGGCGCATTTAAAGGTTGCCGAAGACTTGGCACAAACCAATGACAGAAGCGGCAAAGAACGCTTATGGGCGAAAGAGGAAGGCGAACAGGCTGCCGCTTTGCTGACGGAAATCCAAGAGGAGCTGACAAACCTGGCGCCGATTTGGCCGCATCATTATCCGGCCTTTTTGAACACCCTGTTCATGGGGGTCAATGTTCGCCCCCTTTACGGCATGCATCCGAGATTGGATATTTTGGGTCCGATTGAAGCACGGTTGCAACATCCGGATGTGGTTATCATCGGCGGAATGAACGAAGGAACCTGGCCTCAAACGGTGGAAGCGGATCCATGGTTCAGTCGACCGATGCGCGCTATGTGCGGTTTACCGTTACCCGAAGAAAAAATCGGCGTGATGGCGCATGACTTTGCCCATTTAATGATGACAAAAGAAGTCATCTTAACCCGTTCGTTAAAACAGGATGGAACGCCCAGCATCCCGTCCAGATGGATATCCCGCATGAATGCCCTCATGGCAATTAACGGGATAAAGGGACCTGTCGAACAGGAAAATATCGTCACAGCTCTACAATCCGTCAATGCCGTTGAAATGCCCGTACGCCCTGCTCCCACGCCGCCTGTCGAAGCGCGTCCCAAACGTTTATCCGTTACCAGAATTGAAGAGTGGATGAAAGATCCTTATTCCATTTATGCGCGGTCTATTTTAGGCTTGAAAAAGCTCGATGAATTGGACGAAGAGCTTTCCATCAAAGACTACGGCATTGCCACGCATCGGGCTTTGGAAGAATTTTTAAAAATCTCGCCGCCTTGCCTGGATATATCCGTTTTGTTGAATTTAGGGAATAAAGCGTTCGAAGAAGCCGGATTTACGCCAGGACTGTTGGCCTTTTGGAAGCCCAAATTTGAACGATTGGCGGCTTGGTTTATTGATCGCCAAAAAGAAAGGCTTTCCCGCAATCCGCATTTTTATTTGGAAGAAAAAGGCAGCCTTTCAATCGCGCTTGATAACGGCAAAACATTTGAATTGACCGGAAAAGCAGACCGCATTGATGTGTTCGAAGACAACCATGCCGAAATCATTGATTACAAAACCGGAACGCCGCC
>CALXTZ010000076.1 GCA_944391545.1 uncultured Alphaproteobacteria bacterium | reverse complement strand
ACCAGCTTCGTGGGTGTGTCCTTGTTTTTGGGCCATTCACCCAAAAACCATACGTCACCCGTGACGTATAAACCCTGATCGGGGGATGAAATGTTCATTAACTTTATAAAAAAGGAAGATTAAAATGAAAGAATTACAAAACGGACGTTCTATGATTGAAATGTTGGGTGTATTGGCCATCATCGGCGTACTGTCCATCGGTGGCCTCGCTGGATACACCATGGCCATGAACAGACATCGCGCAAACCAAATTTTGGATTATGCTTCCAGATGTGTCGTTGTTGCCCAAACGAGCGGGGATGGGTCTACGATTAAAACCGGTAGCTGTGTTGGCATTTTGGATGGTGAACCTCTTCCGGGCGGAGCAACTAAAGTGGAAATTAACGCCACCAGTTCAACGGTGGATCAACCGGTTGTAGATGTATCTGGAATTACGGACAAAGTTGCTAATGCAATGGCAAATCGTTCCGGTGGTACTGTTGAAATTACGACGGGGGGTAGTGGCGATGCATCTTCAGTAACGATTAAATTCAATGTTACGGCTTCATAATCCTTACTCGGATTTGTCGCCTGAAAAAGCCGCCCAAAAGAGCGGCTTTTTTATAATTTTAATAAGTACGATCTTCCAGAATCTTACGAACCTCATTTCGCGATCTTTCTAAAATTTTCTTGTCTCTTGCGATAACCTTTTGAATGGATTTAGCCCCATTTTTTCCAAAATGAAGTATGGCTTTTTCATGTTCTATGTCGCTGTCTCGATAATAAACCGCCCATTTCATCAATTGTTCGGATTCTAATACTTCTTTCATTCGGCCGTTGGCATGCTTTTGCATCATCTGCAAATTTTCAACCTGTCCGGTACCGGCCATGTATGCCATTGCCTTACAAACGGGAACCCCCTTTTCTTCCAACTGCGAAATCAAGTTTCCATGCCCGGTATGTGCGGCATAAGTCAAGATATAGGCAATTTCCGCAGTCCGTTCAGTTAAAAACTGATTAAGATGACTTAAAGTCAATCCCATTCCGTGAGCTTGAGAGCCGGAAATAATGTTGCCGCCGATATTCCGTTTCATGACAGCAGCTAAAACATCAACTTCATCGGTTTCAATTAAATTTTGAATGTGCAAACTGGTAACTCGAACAGTTCCGTTTTCATCCAATTTATCGGCACAAGTACGATGTCCGTTCTTCACCGCCAGCAAATAAGCTTCCGTATCATAACGGGGCGAAATTTCATTTTCATGCAAAACATCAATAACGGCTTCTTGCCCCTTTTCGGCTGCACGCATCATCGCATTAAATTCCATATCGTTTTTCGATGAATAAAACCGCGCATTCAGCAAAGTGGGATACAATAATAAATATTCTTCCACTTCCTGTGCATTGCCTGCATCAATTGCGTGAATAAAACCTTTTTTAATTTTGCGCTTATCTGATGTAATTTCCAACATTCTATCTCCTTCTTTCTTGTTGTATATGTATCATATATTGAATTTATATTTTTGTCAATCTTTTTTTAAAAGAAGAAAAAAGTTTAATAAGAATCTCATTGAAATGTCTTTCGTAATTTATCAAATAGGAAATTTTATAACAAAAAAGCCCCTTTTCAAAGGGGCTTTTCAACATGCCTTGACGGCTTTATTATTCCTTAACGTCAGAAGCAACCTGCATTTTAACAATGACATCCGGATTTTGAACAGTTCCGTTCATTTGGGGATTGCCTTTTTTAATCATATCGACGTATTCCATGCCTTCGACAACTTTTCCGAAAACGGTATACTGCCCGTCCAAAAACGTTGCATCGTCAAAGCAAATAAAGAATTGGCTGTCCGCGCTGTTCGGATCCGAAGCCCGCGCCATTGAAACAGTCCCGCGCACATGCGGCGTTGCATTAAATTCAGCCTTTAATTTTTGACCGCTGCCACCCGTGCCGTTACCCAGCGGATCCCCGGTTTGCGCCATAAACCCGTCAATTACCCGATGGAATTTTAATCCGTCATAAAATCCCTGACGAGTCAATTCCTTAATCCGAGCCACATGATTCGGCGCGACATCCGGCAACAGTTCAATAACAACTCGTCCGTAATCCAAATCCATATATAATGTATTTTCTTTATCCATCGCATAACCTCCCGTTGTGAATAATAAAAACCCCAAAACCAAGCTAATTATTTTCTTCATTGACTTCTTCCCCCACTGTTTCGACACTCTCGGAAACCGGTGTTTCTTCGGTCTCGGATACGGGTTCATCCTCATAATCCTTAACGGCAGAAACAGAAACCACTTTTTCATCGTCATTCAAACGGAACAAAATAACGCCTTTTGAATTCCGACCGACAATCCGGATGTCAGAAACGCGCATCCGAATCAGTTTTCCGGCATCTGTAACCATCATCACATGCTTATCATCCGAAACCGGCATAGATGCGACAACCGCAGCCGGAACTTTGACGGTATCAATGTTGGTCACACCTTGCGTCCCTCTGGACGTAATCCGATATTGGTAAGCACTGGAGCGCTTTCCATATCCGCGTTCAGTGACTGTTAAGATGAATTGCTCTTCGGACTCCATCTGCGCGAATTCTTCCGGCGTCAGCGTTACATCATTCGTGCTTTCGATGTCCACGGTATCTTCCGCATCATCGCCGGTCAAAGCCCGCCGTTTAGCAATGGACGCTTTCAAATAAGCATCCCGCTTGTCAATATCGGCTTTGACGTGTTCCAAAACAGACATTGAAATCACTTTGTCTCCCGCCGCCAATTTCATACCGCGTACACCCGTTGAGGCGCGCGATTCAAAAATGCGTACGTCCGTTACCGGGAAGCGGACACATTTTCCGCCGGCAGCAGCCAACAAAATGTCTTGATTTTCGTTACAAATATTGACGTCAACCAACCGATCGCCTTCGTCCAGTTTCATGGCGATCTTACCGTTTGACATCACGTTATAGAAATCATCCAGCCGGTTGCGGCGGACATTTCCGGATTGAGTTGCAAACATAACCGACAACCCGGAGCAATCTTCCTGATTTTCAGGCAGCTTCAAAACCGTTGTAATGGTTTCGCCCTGATCCAACGGCAACAGATTAATCAGCGCTTTACCCAAGCTTTGCGGTGTTCCTTCCGGCAACCGATAAGCTTTCATTTTATAAACCATGCCCAAAGAAGAGAAGAACAAAATCGGATCATGTGTGCATGCCACAAACAACTTCGACACTTGGTCTTCTTCGCGCGTTGACATGCCCGAGCGGCCTTTCCCGCCCCGATTTTGAGCGTGATAAGTCGACAACGGCACCCGTTTAATGTATCCGGTATTCGTCACCGTAATAACCATTTCTTCACGCGGGATTAAATCTTCCATGTCTTGGTCGAATTCACCCTCTTCAATCGTTGTGCGTCGAGGCGTCGCATATTCTTCTTTTACCGCCACAAATTCATCGCGCATAATGCCGTACAGCTTTTCATGAGACGACAAAATTGACAACAATTCCCGAATTTGTTCACCCAATTCATTCACTTCGGCATGAATTTTATCGCGTTCCAAACCGGTCAACCGTTGTAATTTCAAATCCAAAATCGCTTTTGCTTGTGTTTCGGACAGATAATAATGCCCTTCGATAACTTTTCGATCCGGTTCATCAATTAATTGAATGAGGCTTTCCACATCCGAAGCCGGCCACTTTGTTTCCATTAATTGCGCTTTGGCAATATTCGGATCCGCCGCCGTTCTGATCATTTCAATCACACGATCAATGTTAGCAACGGCAATCGCCAACCCGACCAACACATGGGCTTTGTCGCGCGCTTTATTCAATTCAAACACCGTCCGACGGCGAATGACTTCTTCACGGAAAATAATGAAAGCCTTTAAAATATCCTGCAAGTTCATGATTTGCGGGCGCCCGTTGTTCAAAGCCAACGAATTGACTGCAAAACTGGTTTGAAGCGGCGTATATTTATAAAGCTGGTTCAAAACAACATCCGGTTGAGCGTCCCGTTTCAATTCGATGACGACCCGAACGCCTTGCCGATCGGATTCATCTCGCAAATCCGAAATGCCTTCGATTGTTTTTTCCTTAACCAATTCGGCAATGCGTTGAATCATCGCCGCTTTGTTGACCTGATACGGAATTTCCGTCACAATAATGGCCGTTTTGTCTTTTTTAATTTCTTCAATCGAGCAACGACCGCGCATAATCACGGAACCGCGTCCCGTTAAAGCCGCCGAACGCGCTCCGCCCCGGCCTAAAATAATACCGCCTGTCGGAAAATCCGGACCCGGTACCAATTCGTACAGTTCTTCGGGTGTTATCGCCGGATTGTCAATCATGGCAATACACGCATTTAATACTTCGCCCAAGTTATGCGGCGCAATATTCGTTGCCATCCCGACGGCAATCCCGCCGGAACCGTTGACCAGCAAATTCGGGAAACGAGCCGGCAAAACAACCGGTTCGGCACATGTTTCATCATAGTTCGGCCTAAAATCCACCGTGTCCCGATCGATGTCTTCCAACAACCAATGAGAAGACGGCGCCAATCGGGCTTCGGTATAACGCATGGCAGCCGCTTTATCGCCGTCCATAGAACCGAAGTTCCCCTGTGAACTGATAAGCGGCAGGCGCATTGAGAAATCTTGAGCCATCCGAACCATTGCGTCATAAATTGCGCTGTCTCCGTGCGGGTGATATTTACCCATAACGTCCCCGACGATACGAGCGGATTTTCTGAACGGTTTATTATAATCGTACCCGTTTTCGTACATAGAAAATAAAATCCGTCGATGCACCGGTTTAAGCCCGTCGCGCACATCCGGCAATGCCCGAGACACAATCACACTCATCGCATAATCCAAATAGGATTTGCGCATTTCATCTTCAACCGCTACCGGCTGAATGCTTGTATCAATAGTCACACTTGTATCAGTCACGTGATATCACCTTTTTTAAAAGAATCGTCAGAACATTTGTATTAAAAATCAACACTAAAACGGAATTTCATCATCGAAATCGGCTGCCGGAGCAGGCGCCCCCGCAGATGGCGTCGAATCCCAACCGGCATCCGGGCTCATCCCCGCGCTTTGGTCCATGCCCATCGCATCATCCGAGCCGCGAGAATCCAACAATACCAATTCCCCTTTGTAATGGCCGATGACAACTTCGGTCACATATCTTTCCTGGCCGGCATTGTCCGTCCATTTGCGTGTTTGCAAAGCCCCTTCCAAATAAACTTTAGATCCTTTATGAATGAACTTTTCCACGAAATCCGCAATGTTGGGATTAAAAACAACAATTCGGTGCCATTCTGTTTTTTCCTGTCGCTGTCCGTTTGTATCTTTCCAAACGTCACTGGTTGCAATTGAAAAACTGGCAATCTTTTTTCCGGCATTTGTATGCCGAATTTCCGGATCACGTCCCAAGTTGCCGACCAACACCACTTTATTTACACTTCCAGCCATTTTTTCTTCCTTTGTTTTTGGTTACCTGATAAGGATTAACATAGCTCTTTTTTGCAAAAATAGGAAGCTTTTTTTTCTTTTTTTTGTACTTTTTTTGACCCTTTTCAACCCACTGAAAGGATTGATTTTTTAAGAAGGCGGCTTCATAAGGAAAAAGCCCCTTTCGACTGAAAGAGGCTTTCCTGAACAACTTCATATCAAAAAAGGATTATACATGAAATAAAAAGGGGAGAACCTTTCTTGATATCCTATTTATATCAGAAGTCCACTATTTTGTCAAATATTTTTTGGAAGATATGCTTTAAGCTACCTTTTGTGCCGAACACAGAACCATTTCAATGGATTGATCCACGCGCTCGGTCAACGTTAAGGGCCGCATTTCTTTAACAACTAAACCGGCCTCTTCCACAACCTTTTTCACCATCCGTTCGGTAAACAGGTAATAATACGGCGGATACAGGAATGTTTCTTGACGATTGAACGTATTTTTACGGAAAGTAAACAAAATATGCCCGCCGACTTTTAAAGCTGTTTTCATGGCCGCGATTTGTTCAGCCAACGAACGCGTGTATGAAAACACGTTTCCTGCCGTAATCAAGTCGAACATATTCGGATTTTGCATCAAAAAGGCGCTGTTTTCACTGTGGAAAACTTTGTCATAGATTTTCTTATCAAGAGCCCGATCCAACATCGCCGAACACAAATCGACACCGGTCAATCCGGCCGTTTTTGCAAAATCCTTTAAAACGGCGCCGGTCAGCCCCGTTCCGCATCCCAAATCGCAAATGTCCGCCTTTTGCGTGTCACAAATTCTGCCGGCCATATCGCGCATTTCTTGCAACATACCGGCTTCGCCCGTTTCCATGGATGAATCATACAACCCGGCATAAGCCGTAAACAGAGCATCCGCGGCTTTCGGCGTCAACGGATCAAAATCGACCTGAGTGTCAATCA
>CALXTZ010000075.1 GCA_944391545.1 uncultured Alphaproteobacteria bacterium | reverse complement strand
ACGAAAAAGTGGGTTCAGCCGCAGGCACAGGCGGGCGAAAGAACGCCGAATAAGGGCCAAGGCAATGTCGCAGTTTCATCTGCGACAGCCCGCCAGGGTGAGCGAAGCGAATAAATCCCGCTGCCTCAACCTTAAATTCAAACAAGATTTTAAACAAACATCAGGATGGCTTTTTTAATTGGGCAGAACACGCGGGTGAATGAACCCACCGGTTCGTGAGCAAACAGCGTAACAAGGCTGTTTGCGAAAGACGTCCGAAAAGAATCATTTATTTAAAACGCATACGTTCCCGAAAGCATCACACCGTGGCTTTCAAAATTATTCCTGAATTCGCCGCTGTATTGAAGACCGATTCCGGCTGCCTGCCCGTTCATAAGATCCATCCGCACATCCACCTGCGTTCCTAATGAAGAAAGGCCGTCCGTTTTAACAAATCCCTTAGCTGACGGCGCTTGCACATAAACCCATCTGTCCGCTGATTTCATGTCGTAAATCATGGAAACTTTCATTTGCGGCACAAAGCGATATGCCTGCGTTAAAGCAAATTCATGAGCTATTTTTACTCCAGCCAACGCACTGACGACAGAATACGTTTTGTCAGCTACCCGTTCATCTTTTTTGGTTGTGTAATCGTCATGCGTTATCCACAAAGACCGAACAGCTACTTGCGGCGTTATAAAACCGAATGTGTATCCGGCAGCTGCTTGAACGGCCATATTCTCCCACGAATAAGAATTGTCTTTACTTTCCCTGTACCGCGTCTTTTCATAATCAGCCGTCAGATTGACATAAAAATCCGAAGGTTTATATTCTCCGTAAATAAACACGGCATGAGACTGAGCCGTCAAATCATCGCTTTGAAAATCATCATAAAGGTATGAATATCCCATCCCGACAACGCCTTTATCCCACCGTTTTTCAACACCGGCAGCCAAGCCGGTTGTATTCACATCCGATCCGGCATTCAAATGTGTATAAAACGGCGTAACCCAAACGCGATCGTTCGTTCGAGTATTCACACGCTCCGCACTGTCAAAAGACGCGATCGAACCACTTAAACGCATCGAAACGACGTTCATCAATTGATCGGTATGATGAACGGCATTGGCAACCAAGTCCGGCATCCTTACCGACAAGGCATTTCCGCTTTGCCATAAGACCAAATGAAGCGTTGAATCTTTTTGAATGGAATAGTCCTGAAGCGTGTTGCCGTCTTCCAACTGTTTCCCGGCAAAAATCAATCGTTGTTGATCAGGGGGAATACCTTCCTTATCCTGGATCTTAGCTTTAACATCTTCTATCCTATCCGTTGGTTCAACTTCCAGCGTAATATGCTTGCCGGTTAGAGTCTTAACAAAAATCTGCATACCCCACGCCGGCGAACAGATTAAAAACAAACCTAATCCCAACAAAGCTACTTTCCCTATGCGCATTTTATTTCCTTTCAGTTTTACTGACAAGATACTCGAATACATATTTATTTTCAACTTTTTCTTTTGACAATTTGAAGAAAAACATGCTACAAAAGCCCGAAAAGAGGCTTGACATGAAAACAGCTATTCAACCGGTTTTCACGGTTCATTTAAATCATATTCGAAACAATTACAAAATGTTATGTGCCAAAGCGGCGCCGGCTCGAACGGCAGCCGTTGTCAAAGATAATGCTTACGGTTTGGGGGCCGAACATATCGTCCGAACGCTTTATCCGACCTGCCGTACTTTTTTTGTAGCATATGCATGGGAAGGTGCTCAAATTCGTCCTTTTGCGCCGGACGCCGACATTTATGTTTTGCAAGGCATCGGTTCCGATGATTTAAAGACGGTTAAAGAAAATCACCTGATTCCGGTTTTATCGTCTTTGGAAGATGTCGCTTGGTGGCACAATCAAGGCATCTCGGACATTAAACCCGCTCTTCAAATCGACACGGGATTAAATCGTCTGGGAGTACGACCGACAGAGTTGAATCAGTTAACACCGGAACAACGGCAAAACATCAGTTTATTTATGTCTCATCTGGCGTGTCCGGATACACCTGATCATCCGATGAACGCGTATCAACGGAACATATTTGAAGAATGTCGGCAACTGTTCCCGCATGTTCCGCTTTCTTTATCGGCGTCGGGCGGAACGCTCCTCGGTTCCGAATATACGTACGACTTGGTGCGTATCGGCGCGCTTTTATATGGAATAACACGGCCGACACCAGATGATTTGGGATTAAAATCTGCTTTAACCGTCCAAGCCCGTGTTCTACAAACCGTCCCACTGAATGCTGGCGAAAACATCAGTTACGGGGCGACTTTTACGGCCGCTCATCCGATGAAAATCGCCATCGTATCCATCGGATACGGAGACGGTCTGTTTGTCAGTCTGTCTAACAAAGGTCGCTTTTGGGTCGACGGTAAAAGCCTGCCGATTCTGGGACGCGTATGCATGGACAGCACAATATGCGACATCACAAAAGCACCCGATTTGCGCCCCGGCGATTTAATCGACGTATTGAATGACACGTATACGCCTGACGATATGGCACGAGACGCCGGCACCAGCGCGTATGAAATTTTATCGCGGTTCGGCAAAGGCATTCGTTTTATCCGAAAGGAAGAAAAATAGCTTTTGCGCTTGACTTTCTTTTAAAAATCAGATATATTGCCAGCTCTTAACGCCAAGAAAGTGAACACAGGTGTTGGTTTCCTGCTTGTTCGGCCCGCGGTTATCCGGCAGGGACTATTGGCACAACACTTTGACAAATTAAGGAAAACAACATGTCAAAACGCATTAACGCAAAATATAAAATTGAACGCCGTTTAGGCACTTCTTTATGGGGTCGTGCAAAAAGCCCGTTTAACAAACGGGAATACGGTCCGGGTCAACACGGTCAACACCGCGGCAAACCGACGGATTATGGTGTTCAATTACGCGCTAAACAAAAATTAAAAGGGTATTACGGAAACGTTTCCGAAAAACAATTGCGCAAATACTATGCAGAAGCGATCCGCCGCAAAGGGGATACTTCCGAAAACCTGGTCGGTATTTTGGAAAGCCGTCTGGACGCAATCGTCTATCGGATGAAATTTGTTCCGACTGTTTTTGCGGCTCGTCAATTCGTGAACCACGGTCATGTTTTGGTAAACGGCAAAAAAGTGAACATTCCGTCTTACTTGGTTCGTGAAGGCGACAAAATCGAAGTCGCTCCGAAAGCCAAAGAAATGGCTTTGGTCATTGAAGCAATGGCTTCCGCGGAACGGACTGTTCCCGATTATATCGAAGTGAACGAAAAAGAAATGTCCGGAACGTATGTTCGTACGCCGAAATTGGCTGACATTCCGTACGCTTCGCAAATGGAACCGAACTTGGTCGTCGAATACTACTCTCGGTAATATTCGCCCTCCTTCTGAAAAAGCCTCGTTTATCGGGGCTTTTTTATTATCTTTTCGGGTTGTTTACAAAGAAATCATGCGGATTTTTCTTGACTTGCCCCTGCAGAAAGACTATATCCCGATGTGAAGGTGCAGTATGTTTTCAAAAGCGTATGATATTTCCGATCAAGATAAAGTCTTCCGATTGTCCGGCATGATTTTAACTTTTTTATTCCTTGTCTTTTTAGTCACGGGATGTTTTTGGGGATATCGCAAAGCACGTCGAACATTTGAAACCAACAAAACGGTTCAAACCGTTATTCGCACGGCATTGATTGTTTCGGGCAATCCGCAACGACTGGCCGAAATCGGTCCTTTGCCGTTGCAACCGATTATCGACGGAGCAACCGGCAATACGTATCAGCTTTCATCCGGAGTCACGTTATCCGTCTATGTCCAAGCGGATGATAAATTTATGATTCAACTGCAAAATGTGCCTTATTATATTTGTGAAAACATTTTGGAAAGCCAAGCCATTCCTTCTTTTGCCTATGAAGGCGGCCAAGATCTGCACGTATCGGCACAGCCGACTTTATCCGAATTATGCGGCGATCAGGAACGAAAGCGCGTTTCATTGGGTTTATTATTTAATAAATATCTGACTCCGGTTCAACAAGAAAATTTAAAAACGTCTTTATTCAAAGCCTTCCAACGTACACCAACCACAAATTCTTTATTCGTCCCATAATAAAAAAATCTGCTTTTTTTATTGCCAAAGGCTATAAAAAGGAATATATTAGGACAACTTTTAACAAAAAGAGGTTTTATTTATGGCAAAAGAAGAAGTTTTAACGTTTACGGGAACGGTTGTCGAAAAATTACCCAACGCCATGTTTCGCGTCCAATTAGAAAACGGACACGAAATTTTGGCGCATACGGCCGGCAAAATGCGCAAATTCCGTATTCGTGTCATGGTGGGCGACAAAGTTGAAATTGAAATGACTCCTTATGATTTGACAAAAGGTCGGATTTCGTTTAGACATAAAAGTTAGATAAACTTTTAAAGAAAGGGGGATAAAATGGGTTTGGCTTACTTTCTCTCGTGTCTGGTAACAACCGGAATTTTGTCGTTCGTTTTTACCTATTTTCTATACAACCCGAACAAACTGCCGACTCAAATTAAAGACATGTCCAACAAATGCGGCATTGCCGTCATCGGTGCCGTTTTCTTCGGCTGGTCTCTTTTAGAACTGGCCTCTTGGCCGAATGAATGGCCGAACACTTTGTCACCTTTCGGCATTTTTCCGTTTTTGATTGCAGCATTGTCTTTATCTCTTTACTCCATCGAAAAAGGCATTATCAATCGGTTTTGGATTTATTTGTTCGTTACGTTGATCAGCTCGCAATTTTTACCAGCCGATCTTTTGGTTTTCCAAGGATTGTTGCCGATCGGGTTGGATCGCTTGTGCTTATCCGTTGTATGGGCCGGCTTTGTTCACCTTTACACGACAATGGACAAAGTTGACTCAATGACATTGGCGCAAACACAGGCATTGTGTATCGGTTTTGCATTTCTGTCCCCGCTTTACCCCGCCCTGTTTCCTCTGTCTTTGACCTATTATCCGATCTTGATGCTGGCGGCATTGTTGGGTTTTCTCTTTTACAAAAAAACGTTTCCTCATTTGCAACTCGGTAAAGCCGGATCTGCACCGCTCGGGTTTCTGATGGGATTTTTCTTCATTATGATGGCCGGTAAAGGCATGTGGCTCGCTTTCTTTGTCATGCCGTCTTATTATTATTTTGAATGGATATCGTCCTTTATTTATCGAATCAGACATCGTTCGCAACAACTCCCGATTAAATATACGTTTTATGTCACGCGGGTCGTTCAAAATCATTTGAACGCCGTCGGCATCATGCCGTTTTTAATGAAGCGAATGATTATTTTGGCTTTACTGGGCATTTTGGTTCAGGATTTTGTTTGGGTCGCCGTGGTGGCGTTGATTGTTTTGTACTTGGATTTGGTAACACGTTTAAATACGTGGGGAGAACCGAAACCTCGACTAAGAGATGTCTTTTCAGATATCAAAAAAGCGAGTACAATTTTATGGACGTCTGCCAAAGACGAAATCCAACACTTAAAAAAACGGTAAAAACATGTTCCCTTTATATGAGCATTCCACAGACTTGACTCCGGCCGAGTTTAAGTTGGCATCTCCTTTCCAACCGGCGGGAGATCAAGAACAGGCTATTTCCGAACTCGTTGCCGGATTGCAGCAAAACGAGCACAATCAAGTTTTGTTAGGCATCACCGGATCGGGTAAAACATATACAATGGCGCAAATCATTCAACGGATGAAACGCCCTGCTCTGATTTTGGCTCACAATAAAATCCTCGCGGCGCAGCTGTATGGAGAAATGAAAGCGTTTTTCCCGGAAAATGCCGTTGAATATTTTGTCTCTTATTATGATTATTACCAACCGGAAGCGTACATTCCCCGAACCGACACATACATTGAAAAAGATTCCGCCATCAACGAACAAATTGATCGGATGCGCCATGCGGCTACGCGCGATATTTTAGAGCGCCGAGATGTCGTCATCGTTTCTTCCGTGTCATGCATTTACGGGTTGGGTAGCGTCGAATCTTATTCTGCCATGAAAATTCCGATGCGTGTCGGAGACAGCTGGGATATCGGCGATTTATCTAAACATTTGGTTGAATTACAATATCAACGCAATAATCTGGCTTTTGAACGCGGCTCGTTTCGCGTATCGGGCGATATTGTCGATATTTTCCCGTCTCATTACGAAGACTTGGCATGGCGTTTATCTTTCTTCGGGGATGAGCTGGAAAGCATTCATGAATTTGATCCGTTAACCGGGGAACAAAAACTGGCGCTTAATGAAATCACGATTTACCCGGCCAGCCACTATGTGACGCCGCGGCCGGCCGTGTCTCAAGCCATAAAGACCATCAAAGCCGAACTCAAAGATCGTTTGGCTTATTTCAAAGAAAACAATATGCCGCTGGAAGCCGAACGATTGGAACAACGGACGCGTTT